>CAJXTO010000011.1 GCA_913061245.1 uncultured Oceanospirillales bacterium | reverse complement strand
TTACGGCCTGTAACTTTCACTTTCTCCGCATTCACAACGACGATGTAATCGCCAGTGTCAACGTGTGGAGTGTATTCTGTTTTATGCTTACCGCGCAGGCGACGAGCAACTTCGGTTGCGAGACGGCCGAGTGTCTGTCCTTCGGCGTCGATCACATACCAGCTACGCTGTACGGTTTCTGCTTTAGCGCTAATCGTCTTCATGTTTGTCTTCTGCCTTCAGCGGCGTTCAAAATTCAAAGAGGCGCGGATTATAGAGATGGACGACACTTTACGCAACACTCTTTTCTCAATCCGGACGATGCGGACGCTCTAAATATTCGACAGATTGCATCTCAAGTAAGCGCGATCGACATCGATCCATCTCAAAGGCCAAGCGTCCTGTGCTATACAGCGCTTCCATCGCCACATCTGCGCCCAAAATTAAATTAACCGAACGATCATAAAATTCGTCAACCAAATGCAAAAAGCGCCGCGTCGAGTCATCACCCGCAACCACTAAATTCGGAAGGCCAGTCACAACAACCGTGTGATAGATCTTCGCCACTTCAATATAGTCAGGCGCCGCACGGCCCAAACCGCAGATCACATCAAAATCAAACCAAACCACATCTTCAGCAACGAAACGCACTGGGAGCTGGCGACGATTGATTTCAATAAACGCGCCTTCACTTTTTGTCGCCTCGGGTGCGAGGGCCAGTACCGACTCCCAGATCGCATCAATGGCATGGCCATCGCAAGGGGCATAGTAGAGCTTCGCGTGCTCGAGCGTTCTTAAGCGGTAATCAGTTCCCGAGTCCAAGTTATAGACTTGGCAATGTTTTTGGATCAGCGCGATTGCTGGCAAAAAGCGATCACGCTGTAACCCATCTTTGTACAACTGGTCGGGCTCAATATTGCTTGTCGTCACGAGAGACACGCCACGCCTAAATAACGCATCGAAAAGCGTACCTAACACCATCGCATCGGTAATATCTGATACGAAGCACTCATCAAAGCAAAGCACCTTCGCCTTACGTGCCAACTCATCCGCGATCACATCCAGCGGGTTTTCGGTTCCTTGCAAAGCAGTTAAACGCTCATGCACTTGATTCATGAAGCGATGGAAGTGCAACCGAACAGCTACTCCTTCTGGCAGCGAATCAACAAACAAATCCATCAAAAATGTCTTGCCGCGACCAACTCCACCCCATATGTACAGGCCTTGCTCTGGCCGTTCCCAAGACTGGCGTCTGAATAAGCCCTTGCGCCCACCATTCCAGTGTTTTCTTGAGATCAGCCTGTCCGCCAATTGATCCAATAAAGCGAGGACGGCACGCTGATTTTTGTCAGGGCTAATCTGCCCAACTTCGACCAGTCCATCATAGACATGAGCAGCTGGTGTGCGCGTCATACAATGCCCCGCTCAACATAATGAGAGGAAACGGCTTGTTTAAGACGAGTTAATTCACCGTGGAAAAAGTGACCGCCTGTTTCAGAGTCGATAACCACCGCGTCTACAGCTCTTGCATACGCAGCGATTGCTTCAGGACTCACCACTTCATCATCTTCGTTATAGATCACAGTTCTCGGGACATCGGCTAGCATCTGTCGCTCAATCGGAAAATTCTCAACTGCGGGAGCGACCTGGATTAGGTCAATGACCTCAACAGCCACATTTTCGTTTCGAAGTTTCTGGATGAGTCTCGCAGCAATGGATCCACCAAACGAAAATCCAGCCAAGCACAGTTTCATGACGCCCTGACGAACCATGAGCGAGGCGATGTGAAACGCATCGAGTAGCTCGCCATTTCCATGATCCCAAACACCATCACTTCGACCTGCACCACGAAAATTGAATGCAACAGCTGGCAACCCAGCATCTCTCGCAACGCGGGCAATTGTCGTCACAACTTTATTCCCCATCGTGCCACCATGAAGTGGATGTGGATGCAACAGCAACAATGCTCGCTCCGGCATCGGCTGCGACAGGTCACATAACAATGATGCTGTTTCGATCCGGCCTGATGGGCCATCGATCATCTGGATAACTGGCGTATTCATGGATCTCCTTAGGAAAGCGAAGTCTAACGGCTCGCCGAAACAACGCAAACTCCGTACACTAGAGAAAAATGGAGATATTGCTGTGGAATTGAATGCATTAACCCTTGGAGCTCTTATTGTCGCTTTTGTCGCCGGAGGCCTGATCGGGTGGTTTTCACGCCAACCAAAGACTGTGACTGTCGCACCGCCTGATCTCGAGCGAGAAAAAACGCTCGCAGAGGCAAAGCATCAAGCGTTGATGGATGAAATCGACACACATCTCACTGCCACCAAGGATGCACTCATTCAACTCGCGAATCGCCAAGAATCTCTGGCTGCCGAACTGCGTGGCGAACAAACTCCAATCGAAGTCCAGCCTGAATCAAATGAACACGATGCGATTTCACCGCCGCGCGACTACGCTGATTCTCGGGGACAGCTTCAATAATTAAGCAGGATTGTGGTCGTCGAAGAAGGCGACCTCGAGCCCTAACTGGCTCTGAATCTTCTTACCCAACGCCTGAACACCATATCGCTCAGTTGCATGATGCCCGGCTGCGATGTAATGCACGCCAAGCTCACGCGCCTCATGCGTGGTTCGCTCAGAAATTTCTCCGGACAAATACACGTCTGCTCCGTAGGACTGTGCTTTAGACAAATAATCCTGAGCACCGCCGGTGCAAATAACCAGTCGATTCAGCGACTCGGAAGCACGTGGTGACTGAATAACCAATGGAGCCCGATCCAAGCGAGAGCGCACGTGCACTGCCAACTCATCGAGCGTGAACCGCCCATTGAGTGGGACTGACCAGAGAAGTCCACCTTCACTCTCGATCGGAGACCCGCCAGCGAGCTCCAACTGATCGAGGAGCGTCTTGTTATTGCCAAACTCAGGATGACAATCGAGTGGCAAGTGATACGCAATCAGCGACATCTGATTGTCAAATAACGCACGAACGCGACGACCCTTCATTCCAGTTAGGGTCGACGTCTCATTTTTCCAAAAATATCCATGATGCACGAGAAGCGCATCTGCACCCCATGCGACCGCCTGTTCAATCACATCAGCAGACGCAGTCACACCAAGCGCAAGCCTTTGGATACTTTCTCGCCCCTCAACCTGCAGACCGTTTGGTGCATAGTCTTTAAATGAATCTGCTTGCATCCAATCGTCGAGCGTTTGGATCAGTGTGTGTAAACTAGTCATACAGCCTCTCTTTCAGGACGATCCATGCTACAACAAATTACGCGAATTCTCTGGCCTGTCATTACCGGGATTTTAATTGCTCTTTTGGTGATTCGTGAGTTTCCTGAATTAACAGGTCGAACGCGCGGCGTTGAACTGAATATCGTTGATAACAGTACGATACCGAGCCAGATCCCTTCAGAAGGACCTGTCAGTTATGCAGCAGCGGTGGAGCGAGCCGCGCCTGCTGTCGTCAACGTCTACACCACGACCATTGTTGAGACACGGGCACACCCCCTTGCTCGCGATCCATTTTTCCGAAATTTCTTCAATTTACCGAGCGAGCCCCGCAGAAAGCGCATGGAATCCAGCCTCGGTTCTGGCGTGATCGTATCCGGGAATGGATACATCTTAACCAACCATCATGTGATCGCTGGAGCAGACGACATTGTGGTTGAACTCAAAGATGGACGAGTTGCTCAAGCATCAGTCGTCGGAACAGACCCTGATACGGATATCGCAGTTCTTAAAATCGAACTGAATAATCTACCGAAACTCATTCTCACAACGTCTCCGGGTCGAGTTGGCGATTTGGTTTTTGCAATTGGTAATCCCTTCGGAGTGGGTCAGACAGTGACGATGGGTATTTTGAGCGCGACCGGGCGCAATCAGGTTGGCGTCACAAATTATGAGAACTTTATCCAAACAGATGCTGCAATTAATCCAGGTAACTCAGGCGGCGCATTGATCAACGTTCGCGGTGAACTGATCGGAATCAATACGGCTATCTTCACGCGAAGCGGTGGCTCCAATGGCATTGGATTTGCGATTCCTGCATCGATCGCGACCGACATCATGCAGGAGCTAATTGATCATGGACAGGTCATCCGTGGTTGGATTGGTGTCGAGACACAACCTCTAACCGATGAGTTAGCCCGATCTTTCGGTGTCAGCAAAAACGCGGGCGTTCTGATCTCTGGGGTCTATCGCAGAGGCCCTGCCGCAAACGCTGACATTCTTCCAGGAGATATTTTGACCCATATGAATGGTCAAAAAATTACTGATGGACGCGCTGCAATGAACCAAGTGGCAGACTTTGAGCCAGGAACTGAAATCCCCGTGAAGTTGTTACGTGATGGCCAAACGATCGAACGCGTAATACTGGTTGGGCAGCGTCCGAACTCAGCTGCTAACTAGCTGATCGAGCGCGGCTAATAGCGCATCAGACTCTTCAGGAGTACCCACTGTCAGGCGTAACGTGTTCGCCAACCGTGGGTGTGACCCATCTAAGCATTTCACGAGGATTCGATGCTGCTTAAGTCCCTCGAAAAGTGTGCGAGCAGACTGATCTCCGCATTCCACAACGACAAAGTTGGCTTCAGATGGCCATACGGTATAACCACGCTGAGCAAGAAGCGCTGTGAGGCGAGTACGTTCGTCTCGAATCCTCCGGCTCTGCTCTTCAAGGGTTGATGCGTGCTCAAGCGCGAACTGGACAGCTGTTTGAGACATGACATTGATGTTGTATGGCAATCTGATTTTGTCGAACTCAACAATCCAATCTGGATGTCCAATCAACATTCCAAACCGACTGCCTGCTAAACCCACTTTAGACAGTGTCCGCATCACAACAACATTAGGATAACGGACCGCCCAATCCAGATAATCAGCATCAGTAAATGCGGTGTAGGCCTCATCAATAACGATCAACGCCTGTGTCGACTCCACGATCTGTGTCAGCCGATCTTTGGAAAATAGATTCCCAGTTGGATTATTTGGTTGCGGGATGAAGATCAGTGCGGGATCAGCTTCCATCAGGCCATCCATCCACCCATCGATATCAATATCGAACTCGGAGTCGAGTGGTAGTGCGCGGAATGGAACCGTGTATTGGTTTGCAAGCACCTGAAACATGACAAAACTTGGATCCGGCGCGCAGACACTGCGACCTGTGCCAATGAGATTCGATATCAATAGTGCGATGATCTCATCAGAACCATTTCCAAATAAAAGACCGAGCGACTCAGGGATTTGCATCCATTGCCTGAGAGGTGCCCGGATCGCTTCTGCATGCGGATCTGGATACCTGTTCAATGCACAGTCGGCCAACCGATGCGCAAGCGCATCGCGTAATGATTGAGGCCAGGTGTATGGATTCTCCATCGCATCCAGCTTGATCATGCCAGTTGCATCAGGAACCTGATACGCAGCACCTTGACGCACCCGGTCTGGAATCAGTGCTTGAATCAGTTCGTCACGCGTCACGACGGTACTCGGCTGAGCGCGCATGAGCAGTCAGGCCCTCAGAATGGGCCAGAGTCGATGCGACCCCTGCGATCGTTTTCGATCCATCCGCAGAGCAGTGAATCACCGATGAGCGCTTGATGAAGTCGTAAACCCCCAAAGGCGATGCAAAACGCGCTGTCCCAGACGTCGGCAACACGTGGTTTGGACCCGCACAATAATCACCGAGTGCTTCAGGCGTATGGCGACCCATGAAGATTGCGCCCGCATGCTGAATCTCGGGCAACATGGATTCAGGATCATCGACACACAATTCTAAGTGTTCTGGCGCCACACGGTTAATGACGGCAAGCGCATCTGAGCGATCCGATGCCTCAATAAAGACACACCGGTTATTAATTGATTGCTCAATAATTGACGCCCGCTCAAGTGTCGGCAAAAGCCGGTTCATCGAATCCAAAACGGCAGCTGCAAATGCAGAATCGCAATGCACAAGGATCGGTTGCGCGTCTTCGTCGTGCTCGGCTTGACTGAAGAGATCCATGGCAACCCAATCAGGATTCATTGGTGGCTCAACATAGACAAGGATTTCAGATGGTCCTGCGATCATATCGATCCCCACCTTTCCAAAAACCTGTCGTTTTGCAGTCGCAACCCATGCATTTCCGGGGCCGACAATTTTATCAACCGGCAAAACACTCTCGGTTCCGTAAGCCAAGGCCGCAACCGCTTGCGCACCTCCTACGGTCACAACACGATCAACCTTAGCGAGATAAGCAGCAGCCAATACCACTGGATTGAGCTCGCCTTGTGGTGCGGGAACGACCATCTGCACGAGCGGCACTCCTGCAACTTTGGCTGGAATTGCATTCATCAACACAGATGATGGATAAGTCGCTTTCCCACCTGGCACATAAAGCCCAACTCGACTCATTGGTCTGACTTCCTGTCCGAGGATGACTCCATCGCCTTGGTCGGGTAAGCGCCAACTGGATTCTTTCTGTGCCTCATGGAACGCCCAGACACGATCACGTGCTGTCGTCAAAGCAGCCTTCAAATCATCGGATAGGCCATGAAATGCCGCTTCAAGATCAGATGTATCTAAAACAAGATCAGATGCTGAGTTCACTGGGTTGTGATCAAGCTCGCGGGTCAAACGGACAAGCGCTTCGTCACCCTCAGATCGAACCGCTTGGATAATTTCAGAAACACGCGTCTGACGACTCAGATCACTCACTGACTCCCAAGCCGTGAGTTCTGTTAAGCGTGCTTCAAAATTGTCATCACGAGTCGTTAGCGAGACAGGCTTAAGTTGCATTCTGAGTTTTCACCCATTCATTCAGTCGTTCAATCATAGGAGCTATATGTTGGTGGCGCGTCTTCATTGCAACCCGAGAAACGACGAGTCGTGCACTCGAATGCGCGATCAAATCCTTCGCTTCAAGCCCATTGGCTTTCAGAGTATTCCCGGTATCTACAACATCAACAATGACATCAGCCAAACCCACAATCGGAGCGAGCTCCATTGCCCCATAGAGTTTGATTGGATCGATTTGACGGCCTTGCGACGCAAAATACTGGCGCGCCACATTCACATACTTTGTTGCAACACGGATTCGACCAGTTGCCGGAAGCTCCTCGCCTTTCTTCGTTGCAGTCATTAATCGACACTTCGATAACTGAAGATCGACAGGTTCACACAACATATCAGAGCCGTATTCCAATAACGTGTCTTTGCCGGCAATACCTAGGTGTGCGCCGCCACGCTCAACATAGGGCGGCACATCAGTCGCTCGAAGGACAAGCAACCGCACATCCGGACGATTGGTTTCGAACATCAGCTTGCGGCTTCCCGTCAGCGACTCACTTGGCTCAATACCGAGCTCAGCGAGTAACGGAAGTGTTTCTTCTAATAACCGTCCCTTGGCGAGCGCAAAGGTGAGTGGTTGGCTCATACCCGCACCCGTTCGATATCCGCACCGAGCCGGCGTAGTTTTTCTTCGATCCGCTCGTATCCTCGATCGATGTGATACACACGGTCGACCACAGTCTCACCATCTGCGACGAGACCCGCGATCACGAGTGACGCCGAAGCACGTAGATCGGTACTCATCACTGGAGCACCTTTCAAGCGGTCGACACCGGTGGTGCTTGCGGTCGCTCCATGCAAATCAATCTTTGCACCCATGCGCTGCATTTCAGGAATGTGCATCATCCGATTTTCAAAAATGGTCTCAGTCACCCGACCGGACCCTTCCGCAACTGCATTTAAGGCAACGAATTGCGCCTGCATATCTGTCGCGAAACCAGGATATTCAACAGTGGTGATATCAACTGCCTTAGGACGACGACCCTGCATATCGAGAGAAATCGTGGTGTCAGTTCGGTCAATATGGGCGCCAGCTTCTTCAAGCTTCAAAAGCGTTGCATCCATGTGCTTTGGCTCACAATCCGTCAAGGTGCATGAACCACCGGTCGCAGCTGCAGCCACTAGAAATGTACCCGCTTCAATCCGATCAGGGATGATTCGATGTGTACCACCGTGCAGTTGTTCAACACCTTGAATACATAACGTATCCGAACCGATCCCTTCGATTTTCGCGCCGAGCGCAACCAAGCAATCTGCGAGGTCTGACACTTCGGGTTCACGTGCTGCATTCTCGATGATGGTCTCACCCTTTGCGAGAGCTGCCGCCATCAATACGTTTTCTGTTCCAGTCACTGTGATTTTTTCAAACAAGACTTTTCCGCCAACCAAGCCACCAGGGGCGCGTCCTTTGATGTAACCGTCTGTGACCTCAAATTCCACACCCAATCGTTCAAGTGCTTTGACGTGCAAATTGACGGGCCGCGCTCCAATTGCACACCCGCCAGGTAACGAGACTTCAGCTTCGTGCGCTCTGGCAAGCAACGGACCAAGGACAACAATACTCGCGCGCATCGTACGCACCAGATCGTATGGCGCGACAATCGAATTCATGTGCGATGCATCAAGTTCAACTGAGCCGGTGTCATCAAGCAATACTTCAACACCCATACGCCCCAGTAGCTGGAGCATGGTGGTGACATCATTCAAATGCGGCAAATTCTCAAAACGAACCTTGCCAGGGACCATCAATGCAGTCGCTAAAATAGGGAGCGCTGCGTTTTTCGCGCCACTCACTTTGACCTCACCGCTGAGCTGACGCCCGCCGCGAATTAACAAACGATCCATAGTTAAATACCCAGTCCCTGGCGTTTGGTTTTTTCTTCTGGAGTGAGTGCCGTGACCGTGATCGCGTGCAATGTTCCTTCCGCGATTTCGTCTGCGATCAGACGCAATACTGCTTGCTGGCGCTTTACTCGAGTCATTGATTCAAAATCGTCGCTCACTGCTTCAATTTGAAAATTACGTCCTTCACCTTGCACAGCAAACGTCCATCCAGTGTCTTTGGATTCCAATAACGCTTGGACTTCAGTGGCCAGCATCCGATTCTCCTGTCTCAATACACATCACGCCACCAAGTTCGGCTAGCGTTTTAAACGTTGGATTCATACCAGTCACCGTAAGGGACTGATTCATTTCGCGAGCAGATTTCCACCAATACACCATGACTGCTAAATGCGCGCTCGATGCATGGTCCCACGCGCTCACATCAATTTTGGTCTCACCACTCTTGACTGCCTCAACACCCAAGGCCTTCAGCTCAGACCAGGATTTTGTGTAGGCTGACGCTTCTACGGTATACACGGTTAGTTAGCGCTCACTGACTCAAAAGACCAGGAATCAATCGCACCTGAAACGCTACCAGTTGACTTCACAAGATCAGCAAATTGATTACGCAACGTAAGACCCAAGTTGATCCCCGCGATGACCACGTTCTCAACCATCCAGCCTTTGTCTTTCTCAAAACCAAGCGCAAATTGTATCGGCAATGCTTCACGGCCTGGGCTTTCCAAACGCGCTTCAACCATCGCACGACCCGGCTTTAGAATCACACCTTCTTCAGGCAACACCAGCTGCTCTCCACCATACGCTGCCAATCCGCGTGCGTAGGCATCGACAAGGCTTGATTCCAAACGATCAGTGAATCGATCGCGCTCGGCCTCAGTCGCTTGACGGGCGAAACGCCCCATCACACGAAGCGCAACAGTCCGATCATTGATTAAAGGTGCAAACTGCTCAGAGATACGAGTCACCAACTCTTCTTCTGTCAGCTTCCCTTCCTGAAACTTCGACACATCTAGATAAAACGTGTCGCGTGCAATTTTCAAAGGCTCAACGACTGCCTTTGGATCGCTCTCTGCAAAGACATTGAATGACAGCAGAAGAGCTAAACAACTCGCTAACCAGATTTTCATTTGTCACTACTCATATTCAGCAAAAACTTTCCGATTAATTCCTCAAGAACGATCGCCGACTGCGTATCGTAAATGACATCACCATCTTTCAGGTTACTTGGATCGCCGCCTGTCATCAGGCCAATATATTTCTCACCGAGAAGGCCAGCGGTCAGAATAGATGCCGAGGTATCTTCAGAGAATTGAGCAAAATCCTGACTAATTTCCATATCAACAATCGCCCCCGCAGTCGTCTCATCATAGCGGATACCAACCACACGGCCGACCGTCACGCCGGCGGCACTCACCTTCGCACGAGTCGTCAAACCAGCCACGTTATCGAAACGAGCACTCAACCGATAGGACCCAGTATCACCTGTTTGCGTGAGACCGCTGACCTCAAGTGCTAAGAAAGCGAGGCAAAGCGCACCTAGTAAAACAAAAGCTCCGACACTCAATTCTAAACGACGCGAATACACTTAAATCTCCCCAAACATTACTGCGGTCAGGAAAAAGTCCAGACCGAGCACAGCCAACGACGCATACACTACTGTTTTGGTCGTTGCCCGCGCGATTCCTTCCGAAGTTGGAACCAAATCATATCCTTGGTAAACAGCAATCCATGTCACAACTACCGCAAATACTACCGATTTGATGATGCCGTTAAATACATCATCGGAAAAATCGACCGAGGCTTGCATGTTTGACCAGAATGATCCTGAATCCACGCCGAGCCAACTCACACCAACAAGAGCACCACCCAAACATCCAACACTCACAAAAATAAGTGAAAGAATCGGCAGGCTGATGACGCCCGCCCAAAATCTCGGTGCTACAACTCGCCTCAATGGATCAACACCGATCATCTCGAGACTCGCAAGTTGTTCAGTCGCCTTCATCAAACCAATTTCAGCTGTTAAGGCTGAGCCTGCTCGACCTGCGAATAACAATGCAGTGACCACGGGCCCCAGCTCTCGCGTTAGCGACAGCGCCACCATTTGCCCAAGCGCCTGCTCGCTGCCGTAATCTGTCAGGATGGTATAGCCTTGGAGCCCAAGCACCATGCCGATAAACAAACCGCTAACAATAATAATACTGAGCGACAACACGCCAACAGCATGGATCTGGTCAACAGTCAGTCGCCAATGGACCCCGACGTTCGACCGACCAACAATAGCCTGCATCAAAATCAGTGTAGCCCGTCCGAGATCGGACAATTGCGAGAGCGTCGAGCGCCCGATTCCTGCAATCCAATTCATCATGACAGGGCATCCTCAAGTGACGGTGCTGGAAAATGGAATCGCACAGGACCATCCGGACTACCATGAAGAAACTGATGTACCAACGGGTCATCCGAGGCTTGCATGACTTCTGGTGATCCCTGAAAAGCAACCCGGTTGTTCGCAATCATGATCACATGATCAGCAATGGAAAGCGTTTCTTGGAGATCGTGCGAAACGACCAATGACGTTAAGCCGAGCGCTTGATTCAATTGCTTGACCAATGCGAGCAAAACGCCCAAGCCAATCGGATCCTGACCAACAAAAGGCTCATCGTACATGATCATTTCGGGATCAAGAGCAATCGCCCGCGCGAGAGCCACACGACGCTGCATTCCACCGGATAATTCAGATGGCATCAAATCGACAGCACCACGAAGTCCAACGGCTTCTAATTTCATCAAGACAACGAGGCGGATCAGATCGTCATCAAGATCCGTGTGAACTCTCAGAGGAAACGCTACATTTTCAAATACGCTGAGCTCTGCAAATAAAGCGCCTGACTGAAATAGCATGCCCATGCGCTTTCTAAGATCAAACAGGGCTGAGCGCTTTAACGACTGAACGGACAAGCCATCCACTCGCACATCACCAGACTCAGGCTTTAATTGCCCACCGATCAGACGGAGTAACGTTGTTTTTCCGGTCCCTGACGGGCCAACGATCGCTGTTATCTTCCCGCGAGGAACTGATGCCGTCAGTCCATCGTAGATCACACGCTGATCACGACGAAATACAACGTCTTTAATCTCAACAAAAGCTTCGGTTGTCACGATCGATTGGATTCACTTCGTTTAAATAATCTGGCGCTGAGTGTAGCAGAGCTTAGCCACAACATGTTTAATGTCGCATCACGTTCAGGAGTCATTCTATGGTTTGGGCCACCGTTGCCATTATTTTAGGCATCGCACTGACCGTTATTAGCGCAGATAAATTTGTCGAAGGCGCGGCAAGTCTTGCTTCTCGCCTCGGCATGAGTCACTTCTTGATTGGACTCACGATCGTCTCAATTGGCACGTCGGCCCCAGAGCTTCTGGTTTCAGCAGTCGCCGCCTATGAAGGCAGTCCAGGGCTCGCGTTGGGTAACGCGCTTGGTTCAAACATCACCAACATCGCATTAGTTCTTGGTGCCACTGCCTGCGTCTTTCCATTATTGGTGCCGCGTCCTTTAGTTAGACGCGAGTTACCACTACTTATTTTTGTCTGTCTATGCGTCTATGCGCTGGCCTATCGAGGGGTGTATGACCTGTGGGCTGGTCTCGCACTGCTCGCAGCACTCCCGGTGGTGCTTTACCAACTCATGAAAGATGAATCGCAGGTCGCTGATGAGACTGAAATCCCTGATCTGTCCTTGCCAGCAGCTCTAATCCTCACATTAGGTGGCCTCTTGGTATTACTCGGTAGTTCCAAAGCGCTCGTCTGGGGAGCGACCGAGGTTGCGCGTTATTTCGGTGTCTCTGAACTCATTATTGGCCTGACGATCGTAGCAATCGGCACATCACTCCCTGAGTTAGCGGCATCGATGGCCTCTGCCTTGAAGAATAAAACAGACATGGCTCTCGGCACCGTGATTGGTTCGAACTTCTTTAATTTCTTGGGCGTTATTGGCATCGCAGCAATTATTTCGCCATTCGCAATTGAAGAAGACGTATTTACCCGAGATCTTCCATGGACACTCGGTCTCACCGTCCTTTTATGGCTTCTCGCCCGCTTCGGAGCTCATGGAACACTCAAACGATCGTACGGAATCCTTTTGATTCTCTTGTACGTAAGCTATCTTTGGCACATATCTGCAACGATCGTGCCGAATTAATGAGTTTTATCGAGTCAGCGAAACGAACCATCCAACTTGAAGCCGAAGCAATTGCCCAGTTAACAGGGCAATTGAGCGATGACTTCAACAAAGCCTGTGACCTGTGTCTTCACTGTGAAGGCCGAATTGTTGTAACGGGAATGGGGAAATCGGGACATATCGGCAGCAAAATAGCTGCGACACTCGCATCGACTGGCACCCCATCATTTTTCATGCACCCCGCAGAAGCGTCACACGGCGATCTCGGCATGCTGACATCCAAAGATGTGGTGCTCGCACTATCCAACAGCGGGACCTCTGCAGAGATTGTTCTACTTCTTCCGCTCATCCAAAGACTTGGTACACCATTAATCAGTATGACCGGCGATGCGAATTCGACTCTTGGTCGTGCGTCTGATGCGCACCTGTCGGTGTCTGTATCTGAAGAAGCATGCCCATTGAATCTAGCGCCAACATCAAGCACCACAGCAGCACTTGTCATGGGAGACGCTCTCGCCATCGCGCTGCTCGAAGCGAAAGGCTTTTCACACGAAGATTTTGCATTCAGCCATCCAGGTGGCGCACTGGGTCGCAAACTCCTTCTGAAAGTCGACGACATCATGCATACCGGAGATGCACTCCCATCCGTTTCTGACAGTGCAACCTTGTCCGAGGCACTTTTGGAAATGACTGCGAAACGCCTCGGTTTTACGACTGTTTTAGATCATGATGGTCGCCTCATCGGCGTATTCTCCGACGGTGACTTACGTCGTGCCATCGAAGCCGGACACGATCTCAGGGATCGCCAGATACGTGACATCATGACCCAAGGTGGTACCACCATAGAGCAAGGCGCTCTGGCCGCAATGGCGGTGCGCGTCATGCAAGAAAAGCGGATCAATGCAGTGGTCGTTGTTCACAATGATCTTCCTGTTGGCGTGCTGAATATGCATGACCTTCTGCAAGCAGGTGTTGTATGAGCGCACAAACTGTTCGACTGATGGCATTTGATGTTGATGGTGTGTTTACTGATGGCACTCTGTATTACGGCATCGATGGAGACGCACTGAAAGCGTTCAATATCCTTGATGGCCTTGGACTCAAGTTATTACAAAAAGCAGGCATTCAAACGGCGATCATTACTGGCCGACAGTCACCAATGGTTGAACGGCGTTTTTCCGAACTTGGCGTAGATTTCGTCATCCAGGGGCGAGAAGATAAAGGCCAAGCACTTCAGAATCTGATGAACGAGCTTGCACTTGAGAAGAAAGATGTGGGGTATATGGGAGATGACTTTCCAGATCTCACGGCGCTCGATATTGCAGGCTTTTTTGCGAGCGTTCCGAACGCACCGTCCCAAGTGCAAGAAGCCGCCTCTTTCGTCACCTTGAAATCAGGTGGCCAGGGTGCCGTCCGAGAGCTCTGCGAATTCCTACTCGAAGCGCAAGGGTTTGATGCGCTCGCATTGTTCCGTGGAGACACCGTGTGAACGGCTGGAGTCGCCTGATGGTGATCGCAGTCGGTGCTATTGCACTGATCTTTGGTTTATCCGAACCAACAACAAAAACAACCCTTGATCCGGTATTGAAAGAGATTGCCGATCAACGTCCTGACGCCTTCATGGAAGGCGTTTACCAGCGTCAATTTGATCAAAACGGCCAACTTGAAACCACGTTGGTCGCAACGAGCCTGCTGGATTTTGGAAATCGTGCCAATGCAGAACTCGTGGATCCAAAGCTCTGGCTCGAGCGTCCACCCGCGACCTGGTACATCGAAGGTGATCATGGAGAATTAACCGCCGATCGCAATCGCCTGCACCTGACAGATAACGTGATCGCAAACCGACTCGAAGATGGTAAAGATCCATGGCAATTAAGCGGTGAAACGTTGCACTGGGATCAAACCACGGATCTAGTGACATCGAAGACCACTACGACACTTGTACAAGGTGGATCTGAAAGCGTCGGTGACGAATTAGTTATGAACTTGAACACCAATGAATATACCCTCGGAGATAAAGTGAGGACGCAATGGCGAAGCGCTACTTCATCGCAGTAATTTGGCTCATCACACCATTCGCTTTTGCATTACCTGAAGATCGCGATCAGCCGATCGAGATCACTGCAGACAACGCAGTGATTAACGAAAAGCAAAGCCAAGCGGAGTACTCAGGTGCAGTTGTTGTTACCCAAGGCACGTTGAAACTCGAAGGAGACGTGGTCAATCTGAAAACCAACGAAGCGGGTGAAGTGGAAACCTTTGTGTCCAAAGGGCAGCCGGCTCGCTTTGAAAATCTCCGTCGCAAAACAGACAAAGAGCCTGTTAAAGGCCGCGCCTCAACCATCTATTACTCCTACGACAGTGATCGCGTTGTTTTAACAGGTAACGCAATGATTACATCGGAAGAATCTGAGTTTTCTGGGCCCGAGATCACTTATGACTTGAATACCGGTGAAGTGACCGCGTCAGGCAACCGCTCAAAACGGGTCAATATGACGATGCAACCGAAGAAAAAATGACAGACTTAATCGCCCGACATTTAAAGAAGGCATACAAGGGACGTGAGGTTGTCTCTGACCTGTCGATGGCAGTGAGTCCAGGTGAGATCGTTGGACTACTTGGCCCAAATGGCGCAGGAAAAACGACGAGCTTTTACATGATCGTTGGTCTGGTCACACAAGACGCAGGCCAAATTCTGATCGGCGATAAAGACATTACCCGTACACCTATGCATGGGCGAGCAAAGGCAGGATTAGGATATCTCCCTCAAGAAGCGTCGGTTTTCAGGAAACTGACTGTATCTGATAACTTGATGGCAATTCTCGAGTTGCGCTCTGACCTCACCAAAAATGATCGCCAACGCGAACGCGAACGACTTCTGGATGAGTTCCACCTTGGGCACTTGTCTGCAACCAAGGGGATGGCACTATCGGGTGGTGAGCGTCGACGCGTCGAAATTGCGCGGGCACTCTGCTCCAACCCCAAATTTATGTTGCTCGATGAACCGTTCGCGGGGGTCGATCCAATCTCAGTGGCTGATATTCAAGACATCATCAAACACTTGGCTGATCGCGGCATTGGCGTCTTGATTACAGATCACAACGTGCGAGAAACGCTTGGTATCTGCCATCGCGGGTATATCGTTAATGCAGGACGCGTTCTTGCCGAGGGGCCGCCGGCAAGCCTTCTGGTTAACAAAGATGTTCGCCAAGTGTATCTCGGCGAACAATTTACAATGACGCTTCCAGAATGAAACAGGCACTCCAGCTCAAAATCGGGCAAAGCCTGACCATGACGCCACAGTTGCAGCAGGCCATCAAACTGCTGCAAATGTCGACGCTCGATCTTCAACAAGAAATCTCACGCGCGTTAGAAGAGAACCCTCTGCTTGAACGCGAAGATGAGATCGAACAATACGCCGAGCCGTCTGACAATGATGTGCGAGAGCAAGATACCCCAATTGAGTCAGTTGAGGTCGCCGTTGAAACCGACTGGTCGGACACCAACCACTTCGATCTCAATCGACCGATGACGCGAACAGCATCTGACGATGAATACGATAGTTTCGAAAGTCGGACATCTGAGGCACTTACGCTATCGGATCATTTGCTCTGGCAATTGAACTTGATGCCACTGACCCAGCGCGACATGCTCATCGCGCGCGTCTTGATTGACTCGATTGATAGCGACGGCTTCTTGGATGCAGATCTTCAGGAAATCACAGACGCATTGGGTGAGGAACTAGAAGATCTTGAGCTTGATGAAGTTGAATGCGTTCTCCACCAGATCCAACGACTGGACCCCGTTGGAGTGGGTGCTCGCGGAATAGCAGAATCGCTCGCCATCCAACTGGCAGCACTCGGTTTGCTCGGCGGCGATGTCACACTGCCGCTCGCACTCGTGCAAAATCATCTGGACCTTCTGACGAAGAAGGATCGGACTGGATTAAAGCGCGCCTTAAAATGTTCAGATGAAGAGCTCGATTTAGCACTCGAATTGATTCGTTCACTCGACCCCAAACCAGGAAGCCATATTGGGAGCAACGAACCTGAATACGTGACTCCTGACCTCATTGTTCGCCGCAATGAAGACGGCTGGATTGTCGAACTGAATCCCGATGCATTGCCGCGTGTTGGTATCAATCAAACGTATCAAAACTACATTAAAGCGGGCGATAAAAGCGAAACCAATGACTACTTAAAAAACCAACTGCAGGAAGCGCGTTGGTTTGTCAAAAGTTTAAAATCACGTGCTGAAACCTTGCTCAAGGTGGGTACATGCATCGTTGAAGAGCAAATCGAGTTCTTTGAAAAGGGACCTGTTGCGATGAAACCGATGGTTCTCGCAGATATCGCAGAACGCGTCGAAATGCATGAATCGACGATCTCCCGAGTCACCACGCAAAAGTACATGCACACCCCACGCGGGACATTGGAATTGAAATACTTCTTCTCAAGCCATGTCGGCACTGACGGTGGAGGAGAAGCATCATCAACGGCCATCAAAGAACACATTAAAGAGCTGATTGGCGAGGAAAATCCGAAGAAACCATTGTCTGATAATAAGTTAAGCGAACTCCTATCAGAACGTGGTTTTAAAGTGGCTCGACGTACCGTTGCAAAGTACCGTGAAATGCTCGGAATCGGCGGTTCTAGCGAAAGAAAACAGGTGTTTTAGGGTTTTCGTCAGAGACGAAAAAGCGCATAGTGGAGATGAGGCTAGGGTATGCCTCAAAGCACAAGAAAAAGGAGAAAGGTATGCAAATCAGCATTAGCGGTCATCAACTCGACGTCACAGATGCATTGAAATCTTATGTCACTGAAAAACTTGACCGAATCGAACGTCACGCTGAACACATTACCAAAGTGGAAATCACACTCACTGTTGAAAAAAGTCGTCAAAAAGCAGAAGGCAACGTTCATGTTGCCGGTGCAGATGTGCATGCATCAGCAGAGCACGATGATATGTATGCTGCAATTGACGCGATGGCCGATAAACTCGATCGCCAATTGGTAAAACATCGGGAAAAAGCTATCAGCCGGATGCACGGACACTAAAAGCATCATACAATTGTGCAGGGCGACATGAGGTCGCCCTTTTAATCACTACAAGATAGCGAATGCATGCAACTTTCTGACATCATTACCCCAGAACGCGTCGTCTCAAGTCTTGAAGGCTCGAGCAAAAAACGAGTACTTGAACTCACAGCTGAATTCATTGCTGAAGAGAGCCAAATGGATTCCGAGGATATCTACCAAGGGCTGATTGACCGCGAGCGTCTCGGCTCAACGGGTATTGGCTATGGAGTTGCTATCCCACACTGTCGAATGGCGTCGCTCAGTGATGAAGAGACCCGTGGTTATCTCATTCAACTGAATCAAGGTGTCGATTTTGACTCGATCGATGGCCAAGCCGTTGAACTCATGTTTGTGTTATTGGTTCCTGAATCGACCAATCAAGTACATCTGAATCTATTGGCACAACTCGCTGATTGCTTTTCTAACGATCAGTTCCGTCATGATTTACAAATGGCAACTGATGCGAGCGAGCTGTTTGATATCGCCTCTAAGGCGTTTAAGACGGCGGCAGCCTAATGCATTTGCTGATCGTTTCGGGTCGATCAGGAGCGGGAAAATCCTCAGCTCTTGGCGCCCTGGAAGATCTTGATTTTTATTGCATCGATAACCTTCCCGTAGCGCTTCTCAAAGAAACCGTCACTACCCTGTCCACCGTCTCACCGGGTCGTAATCTTGCGGTATCCATCGATATTCGGACACTTGGCCATCCCGCCGATGTGCCAGCGCTTGTAAAGTCACTCAAAGAGCATGTCAGTCGGCTTGATGTTGTCTTTATTGACGCTCTCGATGAATCCCTGGCGCGACGTTTTAGCGAAACAAGACGCCTTCACCCCCTCTCGACAGGCATTGAGAGGACACATCTATCAGATGCGCTGAAGCGAGAAAGCGAACGTTTAGAACCTATTCAGAATATCGCGACCTATAAAATCGACAGTTCTGGGCTTTCGATCCATGCCCTGAGAAGCCAAGTGCGAGAGCTTGTTGCCGGCGACAA
>CAJXTO010000010.1 GCA_913061245.1 uncultured Oceanospirillales bacterium | reverse complement strand
CAGTCTGAACTAACCGCATCGATTACTGATAAATCAGCTCAACACGACGGTTACGAGACCAGCCATTGTCATCACGAGACAGTGACAATGGACGCTCTTCACCGTAGCTCACTGTTTCGATCTGTGAGCGGTTCACACCTTGAATAACGAGATAACGAGCAACTGAGTTCGCACGACGCTCACCCAATGCCAAGTTGTATGCACGCGTTCCACGCTCATCCGCATGACCTTCGAGGCGAACCTTTGAAGTGCGGTCTGCAGAGAGATATTTCGCGTGAGCATCCAGGTCGTCAAGAGCTTCTTGCTTGAGATCTGATTTATCGAATTCGAAGAAGAACAGAGTGTCCGCAGCCATCGCTTCATTCTTCAACTGCGCTACATTAGCTGCGGTTGCCGCTGCAGCTGAAGACGCCTCTGAAGTTGAGCCTGCACCACCAGCTTGCTCATTGACCTGACCCGCACAACCTGCAAGCACAGCTAAAACCGCTGCAATCCCTACAGCCTTTGCTTGCTTCAAAATATTCATTCCGTCACCCCTATTAGACTACGATGGAAATTTGTCTTGTTTTAGTTAAAAAACGGGCTCCACGCGGGCTCCCGAACACTTTCACTAATGGAAGGTAACCGAACTCGCACCCTTCCGTCCATTGAAACAAGGCCTAAAAGCCCTTTTTCTTCATCTGACGTTGCATAAATTAGCATAGTTCCATTCGGAGCGACACTCGGAGATTCATCTAAATCGGTCTCTGTCAGAATTCTGAGCTCTCGAGTTTTAAGATTCATCCGAGCGATATGGAAACGCTCATTCGTGCGGTGGACAAAAACGATACTTTCTCCATCCGGCGTAAACGCACCATTGGAATTATAGTCACCGTCAAAAGTCACGCGTTTCGTCGTTTTATCGGCGACATTTAACATGTACAACTGAGGCTTTCCGCCGCGGCTTGATGTAAAAAGAATCGATCGCCCATCAGGTGACCATGACGCCTCGGTATCAATCGCAAAATGATTGGTCATGCGCTCAAGCTCACCAGTCCTCAAATTCGCAACATAGACTTCTGGATTCCCATCACGTGACAACGTTAAAACAAGCTTACGACCATCAGGGCTAAACGATGGCGCACTGTTAAGCCCTTTAAAATCAGTGACCTTTTGGACTTCACCCGTCGCCAATGTTTGCACATAGATACCAGGACGCTTGCCACGGAAGCTCATGTAGGCAACGCGCGAACCATCAGGCGACCATGCAGGCGACAGAATTGGCTCAGATGACTGGAAAATAGTGCGGGGACGGCCACCATCGGCATCCGACAGGATTAATTTAAACGTTTGATCTTTTTCAGATCGGCGCTCAGCAGACACATACAAGAGCCGCGTCGAGAAAATACCTTTAATTCCCGTTAATGCCTCATAGATTCGATCTGAAATGTAGTGTCCAATATCACGCAGTGATTCTTGGGACCCAGGGATCCGCTCGGCAAATAAAACACGCTCACCAAACACATCGTGCAGTCCATAACGGACCAGAAGACCTTGAGCATCTCGCTCTATCGAACCAACCACTGTGTATTCAGAATCAATCGCTCGCCAATCGCGATAAAAAATCTGATCCTCGGGTCCCGGGAGTGACAACATGGTGTCACGACTAACACGAATAAACTGCCCGCTTCGCTCAAGATTCGATTCGATTAACCGTGCAAGATCAACATCGAACGCACCGGAGCTTTTTACTCGAAATGGCACAACAGCAATTTTGATCGGATTCTCAACACCGCGAGTGATCTCGATCACGAGCTCTGCCCTCGCCGGCATTGCCACCACAAAAGCCATCGCGAGCCAAATAAGTAAACGCATTAATCCTCCGGTCTGAACTTCACAGTCAGTGATCTAAATTTTTCTTCAAATGTCGCAGCATCAAACTGCTTCACTTCATCAAATGGTGCGGCTCTTTGCACTGCAGTCAAGGCCGACCGATCAAACAATACATCACCACTGGTCTTAACAACACGAACATCCACTAGTTCTCCATTAGATGCCAGCGACATCCGGAGATACACCTCAAGCCCTCCCTTAAACGCAACGGGCCGTCTCCAGGCTCGCGTGATGCGAGTCGTCATTGCGTCAAGCACGTTAGCTGCAGCTTTTTCAGACGCCAAAGCGTTTAAAACAGCCAGTTCTGCTTCTTCTTTTTTCTTCAGTTCTTCAAGTGCTCTCGCTTCAGCTTCAGCCTGCTTAAAGGCTTCTTCCAATGCTTTTTCTTTTTCCTGTCGCTCAGCCTCTAGCGCAGCTTGTTTTTCGATCGCCTCTGCTTTTGCCTCAGCTTCAGCCTTGGCTTTCTTATCCGCTTCGGCCTTCGCATCAGCCGCCGCTTGCTGCTTAGCTTCTTCTGCTTTTTTCAAATCAGCTTGACGCTTTGCTTCAGCTTTCTTCTTTGCGTCTTCCTGTTTCTTCTGCTCTTCAGCCTTTTTCTTCGCTTCTTCAAGCTTCTTCTGCTCTTCAGCTTTCTTTTTGGCTTCTTCCTGACGCTTTTTCTCTTCAGCCTCGCGCTTCTTACGGTCAGCTTCAGCTTTTTGTTGTTTCGCTCGGGCTTCAGCAGCTGCCGATGGAGCGAATGTCAGCTCGGTCGCCTGAATGATAACCACAGGCGGTGGCGTGATTGTTTTGGCCTCAGGAGAGACAGCGATAAAAAAAGTCGACAGTAAAATGATATGCAGGCCGATGGCGAGCATTAAGGGACGACCAAGATTCTCGCCCCGACGATCCATTAAGGCGTCTCCGCTACGAGACCAATTGAGGTCACACCGACGCCTTGCAGTGCGGCCATCACTTCCATGACACGACCATAATCAAGTCCTTGGTCACCACGCAGCTGTACGGGAGTACCTGGCTTCGCTGCCAAAACTTTCATCACACGATCTTTGATAGTTCCCAAGGTGACTGGAGTCTCACCGTTACCACCGATATTGATGAAGAGCTCACCTTTCCCATTCATTGAAACAACCAAGGGCTCTTCGTCAGTTTCAACCGGCAACGGTTCGGTTGACGCTTCAGGCAACTCGATAGGGACACCAGGCGTGAGCATTGGCGCTGTCACCATAAAAATCACCAGTAACACCAACATGACATCAATGTACGGGACGACGTTAATCTCTGAGACTAAGCGCTTCCGATTACGTCGCGACACACGCGCCATCATTCACCCCGCTGATGGACGCGACGATGCAGAATCGCAGCGAACTCGTCAGAGAAATTCTCGTAAGTCATTGCAAGACTATCGACCTTTGCATTGAACCGGTTATAGGCAATAACAGCAGGAATCGCCGCAAATAAACCAATGGCTGTTGCAACCAAGGCTTCAGAAATACCCGGCGCTACAGTAGCGAGCGTCGCCTGCTTGACAGCAGCCAGTCCACGGAAAGAATTCATAATTCCCCATACAGTTCCAAACAGGCCAATATAGGGACTGATCGATCCGACAGTGGCTAGAAACGGAAGATGTGCCTCGAGACGCTCTTCTTCTTTAGCACGCGCGACACGCATGGCACGGTGGACACCTTCCATGACTGCATCAGGGTCAGACTTTACATCTTGACGCAAACGGGTGAACTCCTGAAATCCTGCTTTAAATACAGCTTCAAGCCCAATTAAATTTGGAGAATTAGCAACCTGCTTGTACAGACCGACCAATTCAGCCCCGCTCCAAAAGGTATCTTCAAACAGGCGCGCATGCTTTTGTGCTCGGGATAACACACGAGTTCGCTGAAAAATGACAACCCAAGAGAAGATCGATGCAAGCACCAGAGTCGCCATCACCAGTTGAACAACAGGGCCGGCTTGCAGCACAAGGCTTAGAATAGAAAGTTCTTCAGACATCAGTGTTTCCAACAGTCATGTGTAATGTTTTGAGTAATGTATCAGGTAGAGCCCGAGGTTTGAGAGTATCCATACTGACGGCGACAACTTCCACCTCTGCGTTCACAAGATTTGTCCCGTCACTGTCTCGATTGGCTGATTGCGAGAACATAACACGCGTGGGACGAACCGATTTCACTGCACAGGAGATCGAGAGCACATCATCAAGTCTCGCCGGCGATTGATAGTCGATAGACACATGTCGAACCACAAAGATCAGATTGTTATCGATTGTCACTGACTGCTCGATCCCGATGCTTCGCAAAAAATCCGTCCGAGCACGCTCGAAAAACCTCAAATAATTCGCGTAGAAAACGATGCCACCCGCATCAGTATCTTCAATATATACCCGCACCGGAATCTCAAAACTCATCACGACTCCTGAAATAAATCGTCGGCACCGCCATTGAGTCCCACAACTTGATAACCTGCTTGCGTCAGTGTTCTCCCACGGGGCGTCCGATGGAGATAACCTTGCTGAATCAAGTACGGCTCGATCACTTCTTCAAGCGTACCTCGCTCTTCACCGAGGGATGTAGCTAACGACTCAATCCCCACTGGACCTCCATTAAAATGATTCGCAAGCACTGATAAGAGCTTACGGTCCATTTGATCAAAGCCACGCGCATCAACATGCAAAAGATTCAGCGCATCGTCAGAAACTTGTTGTGTGATGACACCATCTGCTCGAACTTCCGCGAAATCACGGACCCGCCGCAATAGGCGGTTTGCAATCCGCGGCGTACCACGCGAACGCTTGGCGATCTCAGAAGCTCCTTCTGACTCACACTCAATACCCATCAGACCAGCAGAACGCGTCACAATCTTGGCTAAATCAGCCTCTGAATAAAATTCAAGCCGCTGAACAATACCGAAACGATCGCGCAGTGGGCTCGTTAAAAGACCAGCTCTGGTTGTCGCACCAACCAGCGTAAAAGGCGGCAGATCGAGCTTGATCGAGCGGGCAGCAGGCCCCTCTCCAATCATGATATCGAGCTGATAGTCTTCCATCGCGGGGTATAACACTTCTTCGACAGAGGCGGATAATCGATGAATTTCATCGATAAAGAGCACATCGCCTTCTTCAAGGTTGGTCAAAATCGCTGCCAAATCGCCTGCGCGCTCAAGAACCGGACCCGAGGTCGATTTCAACGACGCGCCCATTTCGTGCGCAATGATGTTTGCGAGTGTTGTTTTACCAAGACCGGGAGGGCCAAAAATCAACGTGTGGTCGAGTGGTTCTGACCGATTTCTTGCAGCGTCCACAAACAACTGCATTTGATCACGAACTTTCGGCTGACCTTCATATTCAGCCAACGTTTTAGGCCGCACGGCGCGCTCAATACGCGCATCTTCGGGCATCGAATCGCCTTCGATAATCCGCTCGCTCATGGTGTTCGCAACATCTGTTTAAGACTTAACCGAATCAAACTTTCGGGTGTTGCCTCAGTCTCTTTGGGTAACGCATTGATGGCTTTGCGCGCTTCAGTTTCTTTATATCCAAGCGCGATTAAACCAAGAACGGCTTCTTCAACTGGCGATGCCGCATGACTTGATTGGGCACGCCCGGTCGAGGTCATTCGACCTCGCAATTCAACCAACAAACGCTCAGCCGTTTTCTTCCCAACACCCGGGAGACGCGTCAACGTTGCCACGTCGTCACGCTCGACAGCAGCAGCAAGCTCATCACCAGAAAGACCGGACAGTACGCCAATCGCAAGCTTCGGCCCGACGCCTGATATTTTGATTAGAATCCGGAACGATTCACGATCGTCATGGGTCAAGAAACCGTAAAGAAGCTGCGCATCCTCGCGAACAACAAAATGTGTCAGCAAAGTCACCGTTTGACCAACAGGTGGCAATTCACACAATGTGCTGATTGGGCATTCGATCTCATATCCGACACCACCCACATCAACGAGCGCCGTCTGATGCTCAATTCCCAATAACGTGCCTGTAATCCGGCCGATCATTTCGGACTCTCCTTTAAGCGCCAACGACTGCCTGAGCGTGAGCGCGATGACAAACGAAAACGAGCATCTGCTCCAACACCATCTTTACTGTACCCCGCACAGAGCGCAATACCGAGTGCATCAGCGGCATCTTCACCTGGATTCTCAGCCAAATTCAAAATCCGAATGACCATATTCTGCATTTGTGTCTTACTCGCCTGACCCTGACCACAGATTGCTTGCTTGACTGTCTTTGCAGCGAACTCTTTGACCGGTATCGCAGCATTGCCTGCAGATAAAAGCGCGACGCCGCGCGCTTGGCCCAACTTCAATGCGGACTGAAAGTTTTTGGCTAAAAACACTTCCTCAACAGCACATTCAGTCGGCTCTAGCCGCTCAATCACCTCTAAAAGGCCTCGATGCAGAATAAGCAATCGTTCAGACATATCGCCCGAACCGAGACGTAAGATTCCAGATTCCAAATAGGTCACGCGACTTCCCTCGACTTCGATCACGCCCCACCCAGTTTTAATGGAGCCAGGATCGATGCCGAGGATTCTACGCATTAGGCGAGTAACTCAAGCAACTCATCAGTGAAGTTGGCGTTGGTATAGACGTTTTGCACGTCGTCTAAGTCTTCGAGCATATCAATCAGTTTCATGACCTTAGGCGCACTGTCTTCATCCAACTCAGCGGTTGTTGATGGAACCAAAGCAACCTCAGCAGATAACACCTCAACACCCGCGGCAACCAGCGCATCTTTGACTTCGACCACGTCATTTTGCGTGGTCGCAACGTCGATTGAACCATCATCCTGACTGATAACATCTTCAGCGCCTGCCTCAAGTGCAGCTTCCATGACTACATCTTCATCCGCGCCGTCGATTAAAATCTGCCCGCGTTTTGTAAACAAATAGGCAACAGAACCATCCGTTCCAAGGTTACCACCACACTTACTGAAGGCATGACGCACTTCAGCAACTGTCCGGTTTTTGTTATCCGTCATCACTTCAACCAAGACAGCAACACCACCTGGTCCGTAACCTTCGTACACCAGCTCTTCAACGTTATCGTTATCACCGCCACCAGCACCACGATCAATTGCACGCTGAATTGTGTCTTTCGTCATGTTGGCTGATAACGCTTTATCGACCGCAGCACGCAAACGCGGATTATCAGCAGGCTCGCCACCACCCATCTTGGCTGCGACTGTGATTTCGCGGATCAGCTTCGTAAAAATCTTGCCACGCTTCGCATCCTGCGCAGCCTTTTTATGCTTAATGTTGGCCCATTTACTATGACCTGCCATTACATCGACTCCGTTTTATCCTGACGAATCCGTACACCCACTTCTTTTAACTGTTCTGGGCTCACAGCACCTGGCGCATCCGTTAGCAGACATGTCGCTGATTGTGTTTTCGGGAAGGCAATCACATCACGAATTGAAGTCGCACCAAGCATCAGCATCACGAGACGGTCCAAACCAAATGCCAAACCACCATGTGGTGGCGCACCATAGCGCAAGGCATCCAGTAAGAAGCCAAACTTTTCTTGCTGCTCTTCTGGAGAAATATTCAGCACCTCGAAAACAGCTTGCTGCATGCCTTGGTCGTGAATACGAATCGATCCACCACCAAGTTCAGTTCCATTTAACACCATGTCATAAGCTCGAGAGAGCGCATCCAAGGGCTTCGCTTTTAATGCGGCAGGCTCAACTGTCGGCGCTGTAAATGGATGGTGTAATGCGGCCACTTGTCCATCACCTGCGTCTTCAAACATTGGGAAATCAACAACCCAAAGCGGTGCCCACGCATGGGTGATTAAGTTCAAGTCATGACCCAACTTCACACGCAAAGCACCGAGTGCATCTGATACAACGCGCGTCGAATCTGCACCGAAGAACAAGATATCTCCATCCTTCGCATCGACACGCTCGATCAAGGACATCACGACATCGTCAGGCATGAATTTAAGGATTGGGCTCTGCAGACCCTCGACACCCTCTGCGAGTGCATTAACCTTGACCCAAGCTAACCCTTTGGCACCATATTGGCTGACAAACTTCGTGTAGTCATCGATCTCTTTACGCGAGATCGTCGCACCACCTGGCACCTTCAAAACAGTCACACGACCATTCGGATCATTGGCAGGACCACTGAATACCTTGAAATCAACAGACGCCATTAAGTCTTTAATATCAATGAGTTCTAAGGGAATCCTAAGGTCAGGCTTATCGCTACCAAACCGCGCCATCGCCTCTGCATATGGCATTCTTGGGAATTCACCTAAATCGATATCCATCTCTGTTTTGAACAGCTCGCGGATCATCGACTCAGTCAGCCCCATCACCGCTTCTTCATCCACAAACGACATCTCAAGGTCGATCTGCGTAAATTCAGGCTGACGATCCGCGCGCAGATCCTCGTCCCGGAAACACTTCGCGATCTGGAAATACCGATCAAGGCCAGCCACCATCAATAACTGCTTAAACAACTGCGGTGACTGTGGGAGCGCAAAAAACTCACCCTTATGAACACGAGAAGGCACCAAATAGTCGCGAGCACCTTCTGGAGTCGCTCGCGTCAACACAGGTGTTTCGGTATCGACAAAGCCATTGTTCGCCAAAAAGTTACGTACAAACGTGGTCACGCGCGAACGCAGCATCAGGTTTTCAAGCATCTCCGGACGACGGAGATCCATGTAGCGATGCTTCAAACGCACTTCCTCACCCACCTTCGCATGCTCATCGAGCTGGAATGGAGGCGTATCGGCTGTATTCAAAACCTTCACCTCACGGCCAAGAACTTCGATCTCACCGGTAGGCATATCAGCGTTCACAGTCCCTTCTGGACGGGCGCGAACAAGTCCTGTGATCTGCATTACCCACTCTGATCTCGCGCGATCAGCTGTCGCAAACGCCTCTTCTGTATCAGGGTCTACGACGACCTGGAGCAGCCCTTGGCGATCACGCAGGTCAAGAAAGATCACGCCGCCATGGTCGCGGCGGCGATGAACCCAACCGCAAACAGTGATTGTGTCACCGATGTGCTTGGCATTGAGTTCGCCGCAATAGTGGGTACGCATTGATGTGTATTCCTTTTTCAAATGGCTTAAGCAGCCGATTCCGTTTTCTTTGAAGTCGTTGATTTGGCATCCGATGACTTACCGTCACCCGCCAAGTTTTTCTTTTTGTCACCAGTCTTAAAATCAGTCTCGTACCAGCCGCCTCCAGTGAGACGGAATCCGGCTGCACTGATTTTCTTTTTCAGCTCTGGCTTGCCACATGCCGGGCAATCAACCAGTGGTGCATCAGATAACTTCTGTAAAGCATCATGCGATTGTCCGCATGCTGCGCATTGATATTCATAAATTGGCATATTGACCTCGACCAATTGCTTGCCAAAAACGTGAAAGTATACCGGTCCTTGGCCCATCCAAGAACCCGAATTTCAAAATTGGGGCATCCAAATGAAGTTAAAGATCATCGTCGTCATCAGAAAGGCGCTCTAAAAGCATGGATAAAGCCTCCACGACTGTGCAATCACGGATTTCAGAACGCGTACCGTCCAGCGCAAGCTTTTGGCTGTACACACCGTCAGAATCTGCGACCGACACCCAAACAGTACCGACAGGCTTCTCATCAGTTCCACCATCCGGTCCAGCGATTCCAGTGGTCGACAGCGCCCAATCCGACCCCGTGAGTCTCTGTATCCCTAAAGCCATTTCAGAAGCAACTTCTTCACTCACAGCGCCAAACGACAACAGCGTTTCATGGCTCACACCAAGTAGTTCTTCCTTCACAGAATTGGCATACGCCTGCACCCCACCTAAAAAATAAGCAGAGGAACCAGAACACTCAGTCAATGCCGCACCCAATAAGCCACCGGTGCAGCTTTCAGCAACAGAGACCGTCTGGCGCGATTCAATTAAACGCACATGCAGTTCATTTAAAACAGGCAAAAGTTCTGAAGTCATACACCATTCCACGTCTTTTCTTTAGAATGCCACGATGGATCAAAAAGCCCCACTGTCTCAGCACACTCCCATGATGCAGCAATACCTAGCGATTAAGGAACAACATCCAACATCGCTGGTGTTTTATCGCATGGGTGATTTTTATGAATTGTTCTTTGACGACGCAAAGACAGCGGCTCAGGTACTCGACATCACACTCACCAGTCGTGGCCAATCGGCGGGTGAACCCATTCCAATGGCAGGTGTCCCCTATCACGCAGCCGAAAACTATCAAGCACGCTTATTAAACGCAGGCCTCTCTGTTGTTGTCTGCGAGCAAGTGGGCATCCCTGGAGAGTCCAAAGGACCGGTCGCACGAGAAGTCACTCGCATCCTCACCCCAGGTACGGTGACCGATGATGCATTCGTCGACTCGGGACAGGAGCTTTGGGTAGCCTCTCTCAATAGCCACGGACTCACATACTCAGTGGCGCTAGGATCTGTTTCGCGTGGCGAAATTCTGATTTATGACCAACTGAGCCGTGAAGCTGTTGATAGTCTTTTTACACGGATTGAACCCAAAGAATGTCTCACCCAAGATGCAGATCTCTTTGCGACCGATATTCGTCAAGTCGAACTTCCGCCCTGGCACTATACGCTTGATCAACTCGCAAGAGAGCTCGAGCGCACCTATCAAGTCAACGATGCCAGGGGCCTCGGCTTAAGTGATGTCAGCGATCAAGGCCTTGAAGCCACTGCTGCCTTACTCACTTATTTATACGACACACAACGAACCGAGCTTGCGCATTTCTCAAGACCCAAGCTCATCCGTGATGACAACCGCGTTATTCTCGATCAAACCACACAAAAGAATTTAGAACTGATTCGAACATTAAAGGGCGAACGGAAACACACGCTTCTCTGGGTTCTCGATCAGACATCTACTGCAATGGGCAGTCGTGAACTGGCGCGTTGGATCACAGCACCCTATCGCGACACAGACATCCCAACACGACGCCTGACCAATATTCGAGAACTGATTGATTCAGGACTCACCGCTTCAATCACAAACCACTTAAGGCGCATCGGCGATCTCGAGCGGATTGTTGCTCGAATTGGTTTGAAATCAGCAAGACCTCGCGATCTCACGCGGCTACGCGACAGTCTCAAAGAGCTTCCTGAACTCAAAGCACGACTCACTCAGTCAACATATTCATCAGTTAATGCCCTTGGTGATGCGCTTTTATTGATGGAAGAGATCCAGCAATTGCTCAATGATGCGCTGGAAATCGAACCATCAGTTGTGATCAGCGCCGGCGGAGTCATTCGAGAAGGTTACGATGAAGAGCTCGACCAACTGCGCAGATTTTCTCGGGACGCTTCGAGTCTTCTGACAGAAATGGAAGAAACAGAACGGGCAAATTCAGGAATTACAGGACTCAAACTCGGTTACAACCGAGTACATGGCTACTATTTCGAAATCTCAAAGGCGACACTGGCCACGCAAGAAGCGCCCTTGCACTTCCAAAGACGCCAAACGCTGAAAAATGCTGAACGCTTTACCACACCTGAGCTTAAAACGTTTGAAGACAAAGCGTTGTCAGCTGAGAGCCAGGCATTAAGTCGTGAACGCCACCTATTCGATGCATTATTTGACCCACTCACGGATGCAATTAACGACCTTAAAACGCTGACGCAGTCATTGGCTGAGCTTGATGTGTTAACAAGTCTCGCGATGGTTGCAAGCCACGAGCGCTGGGTTGAACCCGTGCTTTCAGACCGAGTCGAAGTACACATTACTAATGGTCGCCATCCGGTCATTGAAAAAGCGAGCACAGACCCTTTCGTACCCAATGACACACAGCTCAATAGTGACAATTCGCTTGCATTAATCACCGGACCCAATATGGGTGGTAAGTCGACTTACATGCGGCAGACAGCACTGATTGCGCTTCTCGCGCGTATTGGTAGCTTTGTGCCTGCAGACCACGCATCCATCGGTCCAATCGACCGAATATTCACCCGGATTGGCGCATCTGACGATCTCGCAGGTGGTCGGTCAACCTTCATGGTCGAGATGACAGAAACAGCAGCTATTTTAGCTGAAGCCTCTGATCAGTCGCTTGTCTTGATGGATGAAGTGGGCCGAGGCACCAGTACATTTGATGGCCTTGCTTTGGCGTGGGCCTCTGCTGAGGCACTGGCTAAGCGTCAAGCACTGACACTCTTTGCAACACACTATTTTGAGTTGACACACCTACCTGACAGCGAACCATCTGCTTTTAACGTCCACCTTACTGCACAAGTAACCGGTGATCACATCGTGTTCCTGCATCGCGTGATGGATGGCCCCACCTCTCAAAGCTATGGTCTCCATGTCGCACGACGCGCTGGCGTACCAGATGACATCATTGGTCGGGCCGCATCCTATTTAGCTGAGCTTGAATCACAACAAGTGGCTCTCAACCAACACCAAGCGCCACAGGCGGACTTGTTCAACCAACCACCAGATCCGCTTGTAAGCCAATTAGCCCACCTTGATCCTGATGATCTCTCACCGAGAGAAGCATGGTCGACACTTGAGACGCTAGTGTTAAAAGCACGAGAGTCACTTGGCGATTCAGACGCAAACGCATAGAATCTTGGCCGCACAAAGGAGAGACCCATGACATTTGTTGTTGTTGATAACTGTATCCGCTGTAAATACACAGACTGCGTCGAAGTCTGCCCGGTGGATTGTTTCTATGAAGGCCCCAACTTCCTCGTTATCAATCCAGATGAGTGTATTGACTGCGCGCTCTGTGAGCCTGAGTGTCCTGCTGGCGCAATTCTGTCGGAAGACGAGCTATCTGAAGATCAAAAAGTCTTTATCGAAATCAACGATGAATTATCTCGTGTCTGGCCGAACATCACTGAAAAGAAAGACCCACTCCCCGATGCCGAAGAGTGGGACGGCGTGCCAAATAAAATCGATCATTTAGATCGCGGTTGATTTAACTCAAGATTGCAGCATCTGCCGGAATGCGTCCCGATTCGACCATCCGGCGGAGCAATCGAAGTGCCTCCACCTGAATTTGTCGGACCCGCTCCCGGGTCGTCCCCAAACGCGCACCAATCGCTGACAACGTCTCGCTGTCTCGGCCATCCAAACCATAGCGACGCATCACCACCATGCGAGGTAGATCTGGCAATAAGTTGAGCCAGGCAGCGACGTTTTCACGATCTTCTTGATTCACTGCAAGCTCTTCAGGGCTCGGCGCATCAGACTCCAAGAGATCAACGCCAGTTGATCCATCTAACCCATCGACCGCTTGATCAAGCGAGATGATTTGCTCACTTGGATTGAACCAATGATCCATATTGCGCTTTGCGTATCCTGGCAACGTCTCATTTTCTGCCTCAATGGCTTTACGCTCTTGTCGAAACTCACGCTGTTTGTGAATTGGCGTCCGTACCGTTTTGACTTGATTCATGAGCGCCCGCTCAACTGCTTGGCGAATCCACCAAGCCGCATAGGTCGAAAAGCGGTACCCCATTTCGGGATCGTATTTGTCGACCGCACGCATGAGCCCGATATTGCCCTCTTCGACTAAATCGGCAACATCCAGCCCGCGACCGCGGTAACGACCTGCGAGGCTGATCACAAGCTTTAAGTTTCGCTGAATAAATTCGGTGCGCGCTTTCTGACAGCCCTGTTGCACACGCCGGCCGAGCTCAAGCTCTTCCTTGGCTGTCATGAGCTCATGTTGGTTCAGATGATTTAAGTAAGTTGCATTTGAGAGTGAATCAATCATAACGATCTCCTTGTCTTGGGAGGACAGTTATATTCACTCTCGAAAGATCAGCGTGATGGACTGAAGGACTACGACCTGCGCTTTGGTAGTAGTGAGACAGGGTTGATGGGCTTACCCTGCTTTCGGATCTCAAAATGCAGCTTCACCCGATCAGTCCCAGTTGAACCCATGTTCGCGATCACTTGGCCTGCACGCACGACATCACCAACTTTCACATTCAAGCTTTGGTTGTGACCATACGCACTCAAGAGTTTGTCTTCATGGCTGATGATCACGAGGTTACCGAAGCCCACAAGACCATCACCTGCATAGACGACGCGACCGCTGGCTGCCGCTTTTACAGGAGTCCCGACCTTGCCACCGAGTTGCACAGACCGACTGAATCGCGTCTTTTCAGAGTAAGCCTCAAGAATCGGACCATTCACTGGCCACTGCCAACCCGTAAACTGAGGCACCGGCGACGCTTTAGGTTGTGGCTTTGGCTTTTTCTTCGGCTCTACCTTTGGTTTTTGTGCAACTGTTGGCTTCTTGACTGGCTCTGGCTCGGCCTTGATTGGTGGTGGAGTGATCGCCTTAGGTTTGGGTTCAGGCGGTACTTCACCTTTCAATTTCAACGACTGACCTGGTGTAATCACATCAGAATTCAACTGATTGCGGCGACGCAGGACATCGGGGTCTTGCTCGAAGCGCCAAGCAATCGAAAACAATGTATCCCCACGCCTGACGACATAACGCGACCCAGGTTCTTCAGCATCCAAATTACCGGCATCAATCGTGGTGACCTTTGGTTTTACGCGCTCCAAAGGTCGGCCCAAATTGTCTGTTGGCACTTCATAGGGTGCCGAGCAGCCAACCAATAAGCCGATTGTGAGCCACAGACGTTTCATCGAATTGCAGTCCCATTGTCTGCTGAGAACTTAAGTGCCAATGATGCCAAGATAAATCCGCCGAGGCCAAATACCAGAGGAATCCAGAGCATGTCGTGGTTCGGTATCAATAAGAGCAACGAACCATCATCGCCTGCACCTTGCCATGGCCACACGCGAACCAATGCACCAAATACAACACCTGTCAGACAGCTCAAGACTTCTGTGTGATATGTGGCGAGTAACGCTTTCAGAATGTGCGCCATCAGCAAAATACCAACCGCACCACCGCTGATGAATAAAAGCAATATCGAGACATCAAAAGCACTGACTGCGCTGATCAACGCTGGATACAAACCTGTCAGCAGGAGTAAAAAGCTTCCGGAAATCCCAGGCAGTAACATCGCAGACAAGGCCATCGCTCCAGCCAAAGGCCAAACCCACAATGCAGGTTCAGCTGTTTGCGGTGTTTGTAGCCCGAGAACCAAAGCGATCAAGACACCAATAACGAGAAAGCCCCAGTCTTTAAGCCGCATTGAGGATCGTAGGTCAGACAAGAGTGCAATACCCATCGCGATCACAAGCCCAAAGAAAAATCCCCATACGCGTTCGGGCACACTATCAAGCCAATCTTTGATCCAGTGTGCGAGTGTGATCAGTGACATCAAAATGCCAACCAGCAATGGCGCGACAAAACTACCATCCAACTTAACCCACAATCCGCGAACGCCCTCGTTCCGAAAGACTGTCCACAATTCAGGTGTCACAGAGGTCAAAACAGCCAACCACCGTTCATAAATACCGGTGAGAAAAGCGACCGTGCCGCCGGAAACTCCCGGTACAGCATCGGCTGCACCCATCGCAAGACCACGAAGCCAGATCGAAAACCAGCTCATTCAAGACCTGCCAAAGCGGGAACAAAAAACGCGGTATCAAGCGGGATTTCATCGATTGTCTCGCCATCGCGAATATACAAAATCAACTGCTGTTTTTGACCTAAACCGACAGGTGCAATTAAACGTCCACCGTCAGCTAACTGCTCGAACAACGCACCCGGAACAGACTCAGGACAAGCGGCCAAAATAATGCCATCAAAGGGTGCGAACTCAGGCCAACCAAGCAATCCATCTCCATGCCGGATGACGACATTCTCAAGCTCGAGCGTATCCATACGCTTTCTCGCTTCGGTTGCCAATGGTGCGATTCGCTCAATCGCAAAGACCTGCTCGGCCAAATGACCTAAAAGCCCTGTCTGAAATCCAGACCCGGCGCCAACCTCCAATACACGACTTAAATGGCGGCCACCGCGTAATAACTCCAACATCCGAGCGACGACAGACGGTTGCGACAGCGTTTGCTGATATCCAAGCGGCAAAGTCACATCGGTATAGGCCGAATCAGCCACTGCAGGATCGACAAACAGATGCCGCGGCACACGACGAAACGCATCCAAGACGAACACATCGTTGATCCCCAAATCGCCAAGCGTCTCAACTAAGCGGCTTTGACCACGCTCATGAAGCAGACCGTGCATGTGCCTCCTGCAAATTCCCTAATTCATTCAATAACGCTGTCGCAAACGAGCCCTTAGGCAACCAAAACGACAATTCGAGTGTATTGCCTGACACCTCTGCTTCCAACTGCTTTGGCAGTATACGGACCGCGCGTCGATCTTCATCCCGAAACACACCGCGCATCCATGCATACAGTTCAGGATCAGTCTGGAGAATGGAGCGCTCAAAATCAGCCTGATCAATTGATGTTTTCGTTTGGCGCCCGGCCATTGGCGCAGTTGGATCAAGCTCCCCTGCCTGAATACGCTCACAGACGGAAGAGAGCTCAGTCTCAGACACTGCGAAGTGGCTACCGCGACCAGCTAGCGACACCACATCACCAACGCACACCTCGAGCCAACGATTGGTTGTTAATCGCTCTGCCAAAATGGCATTAAAACCCGCAGATCGAGCCGCTGACGCAGCCATCCCATCTTTTGGATGCAATCGTCGCCGTCCCTGAGGATCACGTCGAGCAAGCCGACGTGCCGCCTCCAGGTTTGAGCCTGAGCGTCCAAAACGCTGCAATCCAAAATAATTCGGCACACCCTGTTCAGCAATCACTTGAATACGTGCTTTCAGGTCATCGATGACAGAGCCCTGGAGTCTCAAATGAAACCGATTACCGGCCAACTGCCCAATTTTTAATTTTCGCTGGTTCTTAGTCAGCCTTAACACTTCAAGAGTCTCATCAATCGGACCCTCTTCAATCAACGCACTCTCTGGAAGACTGATCCATTGAGTCGCGATTGCTTTGGTATCTTTTTTACCGGCGTAGCCCAGCTCTTTCCGCGAAGTTTTTGACGCTTGAGCTAACCGGGATGACGCCTCTTCGGTTGAGATTCCCGTCTTTCGAATCAGTGCCCAAATATGTGGACCTGTACCCTCAGGTTCAAACCCAAGATCTTCTGTGACAACAAAATCAGATGCATCCGATCGATAGGAACCGTCAAAAACCGAGTCACCATGTGCCTTTGGCAGATGGGCGAGATCGATTGATCGTGATCCGTAGACAAGCGTACTCAATGGGCACGCATCAATACAGAAGTCATCACGGCGATACCCTCACCACGACCAACAAACCCAAGTTTTTCGGTTGTTGACGCTTTCACTGACACTCGATCCAACGGTGTCTCTAAAACATCTGCGATACACTGGCGCATGGCTTCTCGAATAGGTCCGATCTTCGGTACTTCACATAAGATCGTGATATCAAGATTAGACACTGAATAGCCTTGTTGCAGACACAACCGGCGCACCTCACGCGTTAACTCAGCAGAATCTGCACCCTTAAATTGAGAATCGGTATCTGGAAATAGCAGGCCAATGTCACCAAGCGCAAGTGCGCCAAGCATGGCATCCATCACAGCATGCAAGACAATATCACCATCACTGTGAGCAACGATTCGGTAATCACAAGGAACCCAGAGACCACCGAGGGTCATACCGTCCCCCGCTTCGACCCGATGCACATCAAAGCCCTGTCCGATACGAATCATAGTGCGGCCTCCTCACGAGCTACTAAGAGTGCTTCGATTAATTCTAAGTCCTCTGGATAGGTCAGCTTGATGTTCGATCGCCGACCCCGAATCAACCATGGAAGCTGCCCACTTGCCTCCATCGCCTGTGCTTCATCTGTCACCAATATATTGGACTCCTTGGCATTCTGAAGCGCTTTGGATAGCTCTCCCAACCGAAAGACCTGAGGCGTCATCGCATGCCAAAGACCGGTGCGATCAACTGTCTCAGCAATACAACTGTCTGACTCCTCAGGACAACTGCATATCTGATCGACACGTTTTAAGGTATCTGCCGCTGGCACACCGAGGACGGCACCTGGACAATTGGATGCATCAATTGCATCCAACAAAGCGTGCAGTTCATGTTGGGTAATGAGTGGTCGAGCCGCATCATGCACAAATACCCAATCACTTGCTTCTGCACCCTGAGCGTCAATCCAATCAAGCCCAGCCTGAACGCTGTCGGCGCGTTCGGCACCACCAACAATCGCAACAACACGATCATCCCCTGATGCCGTCAATTCATGGAATCGACGATCATCAGGCGGCACGGGAACAACGATTGCCTGAAATACATTGGGTTTGAGAAATGCAGACAACACATGATCGAGCACAGGCTGTCCTGCGACCGTCATATATTGTTTTGGTACCTGCGACCCAAACCGAAGACCTTTGCCTCCAGCCGGAATCACAGCCCAAAGTTTACTCACTCGGGAGCTCTCCTTTCGGCAACAACCGAACGAAGGTTTCACCTTCTTTGACATACCCAAAGCGCGACCGAAGAAGCTCCTCAATCGCCTCAGGATCTGTTTTCAAGGCATTAATTTCTGAGACCAACTCGTCATTACGAGACATCAAACGCTGATTTTCAGACTCTTGTTTTTGAAGCTCGTCTGTCAGTCGTTGCAACTCAGAAATCGAGCCCGTCCCAAACCACAGCTGGTACTGAGACAGCCCCAATAAAATCGCAAGTCCGACGAGAACGACCTTACCCGTCATGACTGTCCGTAAATGGCTCCACGGCCGGCATATTTCGCTTGAGAGCCCAATGCTTCTTCAATCCGAAGCAACTGGTTATATTTCGCGACGCGATCTGAACGACAGAGTGACCCTGTCTTAATTTGTCCTGCAGATGTACCCACCGCCAAGTCAGCGATCGTTGTGTCTTCTGTCTCACCTGAGCGATGCGAAATGACCGCCGTAAACCCGGCTTTTTGCGCCATACCAATCGCATCAAGCGTTTCTGACAGCGTTCCGATCTGATTAAACTTGATCAAAATTGAATTCCCAACGCCCTGCTCAATGCCACGGCTTAAAATAGCGGTGTTGGTCACAAAGAGATCATCGCCGACAAGCTGACATCGCGAACCCAAGGTCTTTGTTAGATAAGCCCAACCATCCCAATCACTCTCGTCCATTCCATCTTCGATGGAGACGATCGGGTAGTTATCACATAAACGACCCAAGTAATCTGCGAATCCTTCTGCATCGAAGACACGGCCTTCGCCAGCAAGGTCGTACTGTCCATTCTTGTAGAATTCACTCGACGCACAATCAAGCGCCAACGTGATGTCTTCACCCAAGGTGTAACCAGCATTGGCAACTGCCTTTGCAATCACAGCAAGAGCTGCTTCATTGGATGGCAAATTTGGAGCAAAGCCGCCTTCATCACCCACAGCAGTATTCATCCCTTCTGCAACCAATACTTTTTTCAAATGATGGAAGACTTCAGCACCCATGCGAAGCGCTTCAGCAAAGCTCTTGGCAGAGACCGGCTGAATCATAAACTCCTGAATATCAACGTTATTATCTGCGTGCTCACCACCATTCAAGATGTTCATCATTGGCACAGGCAAAGTGAGTGATCCTGTGTTTCCATGCAGATTCGCGATGTGCTGATACAACGGCATCTTCTGATCTTCAGCATGCGCTCGAGCTGTCGCTAATGACACAGCAAGCATTGCGTTTGCACCAAGGCTTGATTTGTTATCCGTCCCATCAAGAGCGATCATTGCATCGTCAAGACCACGTTGATCAGATGCGTCGCGACCAATCACACACTGAGCAATTGGACCGTTAACGTTCTGAACCGCCTGTAAAACACCCTTACCGAGATACCGACTTGCGTCTTGGTCACGTAATTCCAGTGCTTCGCGCGAACCAGTCGAGGCACCAGAGGGTGCACAGGCGCGACCCATCGCACCTGATTCCAAAATCACATCGGCTTCAACCGTTGGGTTACCGCGAGAATCCATTACTTCACGGCCAATTACTTTGACGATAGCAGTCATTAGTTGTTGGTCTCCAAAACATCAAA
>CAJXTO010000009.1 GCA_913061245.1 uncultured Oceanospirillales bacterium | reverse complement strand
TCACGTTACCGAGAGACTTCGACATTTTTCTGCCGTCTTGATCCACAGTAAACCCGTGAGTCAGCAGTCCGTCATACGGTGCACGACCATGAATCGCTACAGATGTCAGAAGCGATGACTGGAACCAACCCCTATGCTGATCAGATCCCTCAAGATATAAATCAGCAGGGAAGCGAAGGCCATCGCGGCGGCCAAGAACCGATGCGTGTGTTGTGCCGGAATCAAACCAAACATCGAGGACATCTGTGACCTTGCGATAGTCTTCAGCATCATCACCAAGTAACTCGCTCGGCTCGAGATCGAACCACGCATTGATGCCGCCTTCTTCAATTTTGGAAGCTATTTTTTCAAAGAGTGCTTCTGTCTCAGGGTGCAACTGGCTCGTTTCTTTATGCACGAAAACAGTGATTGGAACACCCCAATTCCGCTGCCGTGAGATACACCAATCAGGTCGGTCTTGAAGCATCGCCGCCAAGCGATTCTTACCCCAACTTGGTGTGAACTGAATTTGCGATTCGACGGCTTCCCGCGCTGTTTCCAAAAGTCCTTCACCTTGCATGCGAATAAACCATTGTGGAGTCGCTCGGTAAATCACCGGTGTTTTATGACGCCAGCAATGTGGATACGAGTGTTCAAGCTTCGCTTTGTGAACCAAACGGCCCTTTTCAGCCAGGTACTCTGAAATCACTGGACCTGCTTTTTCGACATGCAAGCCAGCAACAACAGACACTGAATCAGCGAATGTTCCGTCATCACGAACAGGTGTTAACAACTCAAGATCGAGCGCTTTAGCCGCATTGAAATCTTCAAGACCATAAGCAGGCGCTGAGTGGACGGCGCCTGTACCTGCTTCGAGAGTGACATGCTCACCTGTGACAACAGGAACAATCCGACCATCCCATGGTGCTTCGCATTGAATTCCAGCTAAGGCTTCACCAGATGTCTTGCCGAGAATCGTGAATTCATCGACGCCATAGCGCTCGGATAATGCCTCGAGACGTCCCTCAGCCAAAACCAAGGTCCACGTTGAGCCATCCTTCTCAAACCGCGCAAGCACATATGGAAGCTCAGCATTAACAGCGACAAATTGGTTGGCTGGGAGTGTCCAAGGTGTCGTTGTCCAGATCGCCATCGACGCATCTGCGGCGATATCTGAAGACACACCAAACGCACTTTCGATTTGATCAGTGTTTTGAATTGGAAAAGCAACGTCGACGGTCCACGTTTTACGGTCTTGATACTCAACTTCAGCTTCAGCCAAAGCGCTTTCACAATCCATGCACCAGTAAACAGGCTTCGCTCCCTGGTGGAAATGACCATTGTTGATAATCCGTCCCAACGACCGAACAATATCCGCCTCAACTTTGTAATCCATTGTTAGGTAGGGATTATCCCAGTCACCTAAGATACCAAGGCGCTTAAAATCGACTTTCTGTCGTTCGATTTGTGTCGCTGCGTATTCACGGCAGGCGTTTCGAAACTCGCTCGCTGATTGAAATTTGTCACCGATTTTGCCAATCGTTGTCTCAACCTTGTGCTCGATTGGCAAACCATGACAGTCCCAACCTGGAACATAGGGAGCGTTATATCCAGCCAACCCTTTGGCTTTAACAATGATGTCTTTAAGGACCTTGTTGACCGCATGGCCGATATGGATATCGCCGTTTGCATATGGGGGGCCATCGTGAAGGATGAAAGTCTTCTCTCGATTCGACTGGACATCACGGATCTGCTGATACCAATCGTCCGCAATCCATGACGCCAACATATCAGGCTCACGTTTAGCCAAGTTTCCACGCATCGGAAACTCTGTATCAGGGAGATTTAGCGTCTGTTTGTAATCAGTCATTCAGTTTCAGATCCAGTTAATACGCTCAGTAATTCCAAAGCCTTTGCGTTATCGACCTGAATTTGTGCGGTCAACGCGTCGATGCTTTCGAATTTTTGTTCAGCGCGAATAAATACCCGTGGAGTCACGATCAGAGTGCGACCATACAACTCCCCAGTAAACTCATGCAAATGCACTTCCAAACTGACCTTCTGGCCAGAGACGGTTGGTCGAGACCCAATATTGGCAACACCTGTGACAATAGGTCCCTCTGGAAGCTCAACCGTACAACCAAACACACCATGCAGTGGCGGCGAATTGGAAAGCGCTATGTTAGCAGTCGGGAACCCAATTTTCCGCCCTAATTGTTGCCCGTAAATTACTCGCCCACACAGTGCATACGGTCGGCCAAGCAATTGTGCAGCACCATCGAAATCATGCGTCTTCAATAGGTACCGTATCCGTGATGATGAAATCCGCTCATCACCCACACGGTGAGTATCCGACTGCTCAACCGTAAAACCATGCCGTTCACCTGCCTGAACAAGGTAATTAAAGTCACCCTGTCGATCACAACCAAAGCGGAAATCATCACCAACAACCATATGCCGTGCATGCTTTCCCGCAACAAGCTGGGTAACAAAGTCTTCTGCAGTCATCGGCCGAATATCAGAGAATTTAAGGCACCAAATACAATCAACACCCAACGCTTTCAGGGCAGCCACTTTGGATTTGAGACTCATCAATCGAGCTGGCGGCGTCTGATCAGTCAGGCCTGCAAAATATTCTTTCGGCTGTGGTTCAAATAACACCACGGTTAACGGGAGGTTAAGCTGTTGCGCTACCTGTTGTGCTTGGCGAATGACGCGCTGATGCCCCACGTGCACCCCATCAAAGTTACCGATGGTTAAAACGTGTGGCGATCGAAACTCTGCATGTCGACCAAAAACAAACTGCATGACGTTAACGGGCTGATGGCGGAACGAGCAGCGTAGTATACCGGATCCCCGTCAATCTCAGAGTCAACAAATACAAAAGTCCCGCAACAAGAAGAAGCCCTGCCGTCCAGCCAATACGCTCAACGATCAAATAGTCTGCTAACACCGAAGCAGATGGAGCCCACCAGGCCACTTGCACCATGATGATCAACGCAAGAGCCACCTGTAGAACCTGTTTCCACGGAAGACCGCGAACTTCATACCATCCGCGGCTATGCAGACCACGAAGCAGTAATGACGCATTAACCCAAGCAGAGAGTGATGTAGCGAGCGCCAGACCCACATGATCGAGGGACCACACAAGAATCAGGTTGAAGACCATGTTTGCGGTCATCGCAATCAACCCGATTTTCACCGGCGTCTTCGTATCTTGGTGAGCAAAATAATGAGGCGCGAGCACCTTAATCATCATAAATGCCGGCAGGCCTGCTGCATAAGCCATCAATGACAATGCAGATGCCTCAATATCTGACACCGTCATCGCACCGTATTGAAAGAGTGTCGATAAGATGAGCTCGCCAAAGACAGCAAGTGCAGCTGCACACGGAAGACCCAATACCAAAACGACCCAGATAGCCCAACTTTGCGTTTGGCGGGATGCATTGGCGTCATCTTGCGCAAATTCTCGAGACAGCTTTGGCAGAATAACTGTTGAAACAGCAATCGCAATCACACCCAGAGGAAGCTCCATCAAACGGTCTGAGTAATACAGCCATGACACAGATCCTGACACTAACAATGATGCCAACACCGTATCGAGTAACAGGTTAATTTGGCTGACAGAGACACCAAAAAGCGCTGGAACCATGAGCTTTAAAATCTTTGAAACACCCGGATGATCGGCTTGCAAGGATGGCTTAGGAAGTAAGCCAGCCGCCATCAGCGGGGGAATCTGGATCAAAAGCTGGATCAACCCGGCAATCGCAACACCAATGGCGAGACCCATGACCGAAGGCGAAACAAGTGGCACCAAAAACAGTGCACTTCCAATCAGCGATAAGTTCAAAAAAATTGGAGTCGCTGCCGGCACTGCAAATCGACCAATGCTATTTAAAATGCCGCCAGCAAATGCAACAAAGCAAATGAACCCAAGATACGGGAAAGTCCAACGCAAAAGATCTGCGGTTAAGGCAAGTTTTCCCGGGTCATCCGAAAACCCAGGAGCAAACAACATTGCAATCCATGGTGCCAAAAGAACACCGATCACACTGATCGCAATTAAGATCAATCCAAAGCGTCCGGCCACTTGATTGATCAAGCGTTTGACCGACTCCTCTCCCTCTTTCTCCCGGGTTTCAGAAAATACCGGGACAAATGCTTGTGCAAAGGCACCTTCACCAAACAGGCGACGAAGAAAGTTAGGAATTTTAAAGGCGACAAAAAACGCGTCAGCTCCAGCAGATGCACCCACAGAGTTGGCAAGAACAATGTCTCGCACCAATCCCAGAACGCGAGAACCAAGCGTCCAACCGCCTACTGTTATTCCAGATCGAACCATCTTTTCTGTCGTCACGCTTTACTATCCTTGACCTCTGGTTCCATTTTCGGTACATTCCCGCGCCTTGAATTTCCAGTTATTTCAACTGGTTCGAAGTTTAGTGTAAGGGAGCAACCCCGGTGGCAAATAGTCCCCAAGCGCGTAAGCGCGCAAAGCAGGCGGATGTCCGTCGCAATCATAACGCCAGCCTGCGTTCACGGGCTCGCACATATGTTAAGAAAACACTGGCAGCAATTGCGACCGGTGAACAACAGGCTGCAACGGATGCTTTCCGTGAAGCTGCACCGATTCTTGATAGCATGGTCACTAAAGGCATCTACAAGAAGAACAAGTGCGCTCGCATTAAGAGCCGCCTGAACGCGAAAATCAAAGCAATCGCGTCTTAACACAGACATATCGGCGCTGGTCTAAACCAGCGCCATATTGTCTCGATGCACCAACGCATCACCTTCCAACAACAACTGGCTTTCTTTCAGTTGAGTTGTCGTCTTTCCGAACATCTGAACCGCTTGGCTTGAACCGTAGTTCACGAGCCCTGTAGCTAGCCGCTCTCCATCTGATGTCTCGATCGCGACGATATCGCCCCGATCAAAAACACCTTTAACTTCAGTCACACCAACAGGCAACAAACTTCGACCCTTTGCTTTTAAAGCATCTGCTGCGCCGTCATCGACCACTAGAACGCCACGCGTTTGTTTATGCGATGCCAACCACCGCTTTCTCGCTGCCTGCGGTTTTAGATCTGGATATAACAATGAACCGACCAATTCGCCGGCACGCAATTGCTCGAGCACTCTCTCAACCCGACCATTTGCAATCACAGTCATCGCTCCAGAACGGGCTGCCTGCTGTGCTGCGACGATCTTGGTATACATACCCCCACGTCCTAGCGCACCACCGTTCTTACCCGCCATGGCTAATAAGCCATCGTCTAGCGCACGCGCCTCTGGAATTAACGCTGCATCCGCATGGAAGCGAGGATCTTTATCAAAGAAGCCATCTTGATCTGTCAGGATCACCAAAACATCTGCTTCGAGGAGGTTCGTCGCCAAGGCGCCGAGCGAATCGTTATCACCAAATCGAATTTCATCGGTTGCCACGGTGTCGTTTTCATTAACGACCGGGATAACACCAAACTCATTCAGTGTTTTGAGTGTGTCACGCGCATTGAGATAACGCTTACGGTCCGCAAGATCTTCGTGTGTAAACAGCACCTGGGCAGTCTCTCGACCACAGGCTGCGAAACAGCTCTGCCACGCCTGGACTAGACCCATTTGCCCAATCGCCGCTGCCGCCTGGAGCATCGGCAGCTCCTGTGGACGCTGATCGATTTTTAGAGTCTTCAGACCAACCGCAATCGCACCAGATGACACCAAACATAACTCGACGCCGTCATCGATCAATGCAGACATCTGCTCGACCCACGCCTGCATTCTCGAGAGATCAAGACCCTGGCCATCATTCGTCAGGAGCGCACTACCGATTTTAACGACCCAGCGCTTGCCCGATTTGAGTTTGGTGCGTTCAGTCACGAACTACAATGACCTCCATTTCATGATCATCGTCATCATCGTCTTCTTCATCATCCACGTCGATGCCTTTACGCTGCATCCGTCGCGTTTCACGTAACTCAGCAATACGGTCATGCGCCTCTTCTGCCATTTGATCAAGCCAAGCGCGCTCGGCCGCCTCAGCCTCAGGATCTTCACGACGTTCAATCGCCGATTCCTCGAGTCGCGTCATCAAATTATAAGCAAGGAGCTCACAGCCCTCTCCTGTCACGCCTGAAATCACGTGGACGGGATGTGGCCAGTTGAATGCGTCTTTCAACGCTTCAACAAATTCTTCACGTTCATCTGCATCAACCAAATCCACTTTATTTAAGACCAACCAACGCTCACGAGCCGCGAGAGATGGGCTGAATTGCTCGAGTTCATCAGCAATGGTCTCAACCACTTCAATTGGATCTTTTCCATCCACAGGAGCAACGTCAACGAGATGAAGCAAAATCCGAGTTCGCGTCAGATGCTTCAAGAATCGGGTACCCAATCCAGCACCTTCTGCAGCGCCAGAGATTAATCCCGGGATATCTGCAATGACGAAATTCCGATGCGGCGCGAGTGACACCACTCCTAATTGGGGTGCCAAGGTGGTAAACGGATAGTCTGCAATTTTTGGTTTCGCAGCAGATAACTGACTAATAAGTGTGGACTTACCTGCGTTTGGCAAACCAACCAATCCAACATCAGCGAGTAGTCGCAATTCAAGACGCAACTTAAACGCTTCACCTGGAGTCCCCGGCGTGGTCCGTCGCGGAGCACGGTTCGTGGAGGACTTAAATCGAGTGTTCCCTAAACCACCACGACCACCCTCGGCCACAGTCATCACATCACCATCCGCAACAACTTCGCCGATCAAGGTATTGGTTTCGTCGTTATAGACGGTTGTTCCGACAGGAACCTTTAAGATCAGATCGCTACCACCGGCGCCTGTTTTATTCCGGCCCGCACCTGGGCGGCCGTTATCAGCGCGATATTGTGGCTGAAAGCGATAATCAATCAGCGTATTGAGATTTTCATCCGCCAACAAAATGATCGACCCACCATGGCCGCCATCACCGCCATCGGGCCCACCTTTGGGGATGTATTTTTCACGACGAAAACTCAGGCAACCTGCGCCACCTTTTCCTGCTTCAACCGTGATTAACGCTTCATCTACAAATTTCATGGATCGTCCAAAACGCAAAAGCCCCGCACAAGCGGGGCTTTTCGATCAGTGAGACCTTCGCTTACGCAGAAGGTACAACACTTACGAAGCGGCGCTTGTGCGGCCCCTTCACTTCAAACTTCACTTCGCCATCGGCTTTCGCGAAGAGTGTATAGTCTGTGCCACATCCGACATTCACACCCGGGTGGAACTGCGTTCCACGCTGACGAACTAAGATGTTACCAGCCACAACTTCCTGACCGCCAAACTTCTTAACGCCAAGGCGTTTACTTTCCGAATCGCGGCCGTTACGGGTACTACCACCAGCTTTCTTGTGAGCCATTTCCGTCTCCTACCTTAACCGTTGATCGCTGTGATCTTAATTTCAGTAAACCACTGACGGTGTCCCTGGCGCTTCATGTGGTGCTTGCGACGCTTAAACTTCACAATAGTCACCTTATCGCCACGGCCGTGCTGAACCACTTCTGCAGACACTTTTGCACCGTCAACGACTGGTGTGCCTACCTTGATTGATTCACCTTCTCCAACCATCAGTACACGATCAAAATCGATGGTCGAACCGGTCTCGGCTTCGATTTTCTCGACCTTGATGAGCTCGCCTTCAACAACGCGATGCTGTTTGCCGCCTGTTTCAATGACCGCGTACATGTTCTAACTCCGTTTTCAAATCTCGGTGGCATGTGCCACCCGAAAGGCGCGTAATAATAGGGAGTTCCAAAACAGAAGACAAGTCCTAATTTCGCTTTTTCTCAACTGAATAATCGTTAGAATACAGACTTGATTGATACCGGACGAATTCATGCCGACTGCTGACCAACTCATTGACCTCATCCGACCTGACTTTGATGCGTTAAATGAATTACTGATTTCTCAACTTGGATCCGATATCGATCTGATCGAAGAAGTGAGCCAGTATTTGATTCAATCGGGTGGCAAACGTGTTCGTCCGCTCGTCACCTTAATGGCAGCGCGGGCCCTTGATACAAAGAATGACCATCACATCCCACTTGCGGCATCCATTGAGTGTCTGCATACCGCGACGTTATTTCACGATGACGTCGTCGATAGTTCAGATGCGCGACGCGGGCAACCAAGTGCCAATGCTGCCTTCGGTAATAGTGCCAGTATCTTAGTTGGTGACTTTGTGTACTCGCGCGCTTTTCAGATGATGGTCTCAGTCGGCCGCATGGATGTACTGAAGCTTCTCGCAGATACCACAAATCAAATTTCCGAAGGCGAAGTGTGGCAACTTAAAAATCAGCATCGCGCTGATGTATCCGAAGCAGAATATGATCAAGTCATTACCCGCAAGACCGCCGTGTTATTTGAGGCAGCCGCAGCGTGCGCAGGTCTTGCGACAGATCAGCCTGAAGACGTTATTAACGCACTGAAAACCTACGGGCTGGAACTTGGTTTTGCATTTCAGTTAATCGATGACTACCTCGATTACGCGGGCGATTCAGAAAGCCTTGGGAAAAACTTAGGCGATGATCTTGCCGATGGAAAATGCACACTGCCTTTGATTAAGGCGCTGGAAGAGGTGTCACAAGAAGAGGCTCAGGTCATCACGCAAGCCATTACGTTTGGTGATCGCGATCAATTTTCCGAGATCGCCGCAATTGTAACCAAGACAAGCGGACTTACTTATACAAAAGAGCGTGCGCTGTCCGCTGTGGAGAACGCCAAAAAAGCACTTCGCATACTGCCCGACTCCCAGTTTAAAGAAGGGCTTATCGGACTCGCAGATTTGTCAGTCAGCCGAGGCAATTGAGGTGAGGATATGTCTAAAGCCTATTTTGCAGCCGGATGTTTTTGGGGCGTGCAGCAACGCTTCTCGAAATTAGCCGGCGTAACCAATACCACAGTCGGATACATGGGCGGCACGATGGACGATCCGGATTATCGATCTGTCTGCACCGGCCAAACCGGCCATGCTGAAGTCGTCGAAGTGGAATACAACCCAGCCCAAGTCGACTTCTCGACGCTCATATCCTGTTTCTTCGAATGGCACGATCCAACACAGGTGAACCGACAAGGGCCTGACATTGGCACCCAGTATCGAACCGCAATTTTCCCGCAAAACGAAGAACAACGGATCGAAGCACAACACAAAATCGACCAACTCAATCAGTCGGGTTATTACAGTCAACCGATTGCAACGACGATCGAAACTGCCGACACCTTTTGGCCAGCTGAAGACTACCACCAGCATTATTTGGACAAGCGTGGCCTTGGCCACTGCGGAATTTAAATGGCTCGGATACTCGTCACAGGTGGTACAGCAGGTATCGGATACGCTGTAATCAGACAGCTTCTCGATTTAGGGCATGAGGTGATTAGCACATCTCGACACCCTCAGCCGAAAGAGAACTCACTTGAGTGGTTTACCCTCGATCTTAGCCAAGCTGAGAGCGTTCAGAACTTCTGCGATAGCGCCGCCTGGGACAAACCCATCGATGCTGTTTTTAATAACGCAGGTTTCGGCCTGATTGCACCCATCGAATCTGCTTCAACAGAAGCAATTCGGCAGCAGTTTGAAGCCAATTATTTTGGCACCATAGCCATTACCCAAAAGGCAATGGAGCACTTCAGACAGCACAACCAGGGAGTCCTGATGGTGAATACATCCATCGGTGGCCGTATGGCTTTTCCCTACTTTGGGTATTACAACGCCACCAAACATGCCCTTGAAGCATCTTACGAAGCGCTATGGTATGAGTGCCTCGATTCAGCAATCCGAATCAAAATCATTGAACCCGGATTTACGCAGACGCAATTTGCGACGCATGGGATGCAGATGTCAGGAGAGACAAGTCCACACCATGAAAAAGGATTGGCTTGGCTTGCGAAGTCGATGAAAGAAGGCACAACAGCCACGCCGCCCGAAGACGTCGCCGAGGTCATTGTCAGCGCACTGTTCGATGGAAAAGACCAGCTTCGCTACAATGCTGGCAAGCACAGCGGGTCGCTACTCTTTCTGAGGAAAATATTGCCTGACAGTTGGTTCAGCAAACTCATCGCCAAGGCTGTGTTACGCGGACAAAAATCGGCCTAAGCCCTCGACCGCGTGATCGACTGTTTTCTTGAATCCAAGTGCCAAAATTGGGTCAAGCAAATTGTAAGGGAAGGCCAACTGAATCTCGGCCGTGTAATCAATTGCTGTACCCTTTTCAGTTTGGGTCACTTCAATAATATCGACTGCAGTCGCCTTTGGAGCAACACCAGTTAAGACCGCTCTTACTCCAGGCTCATACACACTAACGGTGTAGACCATATCAATCGGATTACCGCTAAACAGCACGCGTACGTCGTATTCAGCACCTTCAGAGAAGACCTCATGACGCGGCTTTACAGATTCAACTGAATCATCCCAGGATTTCAGATTGCGAAAATCGGCAATCAAGCGGAGCACTTCCTCCGCAGGCTTTGCTGCATATAACCGTCGCTCAAATCGCATCAGTCACGCTCCGCAAATGGTCGACCAACTGATAATGTCACCGACTGACGACCACCTTCTGTTCGCCCAAACGAAAGATAGCCCGGGCCTACTGCTGTATCAGCTCCGATAAATAATGATCCACCAGACAATGTGTTCCCCCAACGGATTTCATCACGGTCTTGGAAGACGTTACCTGCTTCTAATGAAAATCCGATGAACAATGGTTGATCAATTGGAAACACAGCACGCTCATTTAAGCGCTGATATCCCATAAACGAGAGAAGCCCAGCATGACGACCGGAAATCTCATCCGGGCTATACCCAGATAATCGAGTAAAACCACCTAAACTGTATCGTGGTGTTACGTCTGTGACCGCGGTCTCAAACAAGTAACCAAAATACCCTTGCCCAACCAGAGTCGTCCCATTGCTGTGATAGAACGGATACAAGATATCGAGTGTCACACCATCGTACTGACGGGTCGCACCAAGTTTGGCATCGTAAATCGAATACTCACCAAGCACTCGTATTCCCTCAGTCGGAAATCCAAGCGAATCCAATGTATCGAAACCTGCGCGTGCAAAATAACGCGAATCATCCACTTTGGTGCTTAGTGAATCAGAGCCTAACAATTTATTGTTTTTGATATCGGCCTGACGGAAGCCAACTCGGAATTCGCCGCGAGTATCGAGCGAATACCCTGCATCGAAACCGTACTCACGTGTCTCAGTCGAGTAGGTCGATGTTAGAGTCCCCTCTTCATACAATGCACGATCTTCACGAACGAACCCGACGATCGCTGAAGCGAACCAATCCGAACCATAATCAATCGGCTGATACAGTTCAGACGTGACGCGCGTCTTGTCGCCGAGGGTCAATTCAGTCCGCCATTCACCGCCGAGCGGATTAATATTGGTTGCACGAATTACCCCGTTCAAATTATACGAAGCACGTCCATCAAGACTGTCTTCAAGCGTAAATCCCAGATCCAAATAATCAGGTCCCCACGCTTTTTCTTTAGTTTCCAAAGACAATCCAACCTGATCGTCTTTCTCAACAACCGAAACCTCAACCTGGTCAATTGTTTCAAGCGCGTAGATCTTTCCGAGATCCGATTTCAGTCGTTCATTATCCAGCGGCTGGCCCGGCCGAACTGTTAATCGATTGGCAATGGTTTTGCTCGAAGTTCTTGGTGCATCACTGATCACTTCAACAAACGCAAGCGTTGGCGGCTCACTGCGATTCAGGCGTTTTGCATTCCAGGCCTGATAAGCCACGGGATCAACTCGGAACGCATCAAACATGTCAGGGACAGCAGCCAAGGATTTTCTGCCAATGGCTAGCGCATCCTCAGCTTTATTGAAGTCAGCAGTCGCGATCCCTTCAGGGAAGATTTCAATTAATAAATCCTGATCTGTTAGCTTCTCAAGCTGAGCTTCCGTGTTTCGACGCGTCAGCAGGTTAGTCAACTGATCAACTACCGTGACGACTGAGGTCAGTTCATTGGTGGAATATCTGAGTGACGAGGTATCGACCACAATCACCCGATCCGCTCCCATATCACGAGCCACATCGACCGGAAGGTTGTTAGCGACGCCACCATCGACATAGAGTCGACCATCAATTTCAACAGGTGAATACACGACCGGTACAGCCATGGATGCACGCAGCGCAGTCGCTAGCGATCCGCTACCCAGCACCATCGCATCCCCTGTCGCCAAATCGGTTGCCATCGCTCGAAATGGAATGGGTAACGCATCAAAGTCAGTCACTGTCGCCGTTTCTAGCGTCAGCGAGTTCAATGCCAGCGCCAATTTTTGACCACGAAGGGCGGCCAAAGGTAAACGGACATCGCCGGGGGCGACACCTAAGTCCAGACCCAGAAAGTTCCGGCCCTCAAAGCTTTTGTTTCGGAAACTGCGTTCATTACGATCTGTCACATCGCGAAGCGTCGAATTCCAATCCACCGACAATAATTTGTCACGAACCTCAGACGCACTCAGACCCGACGCATACAGCGCACCAACGACCGCACCCATTGACGTTCCAGCAACATAATCAATTTGCACATTGTTTGCTTCAAGCGCTTCAAGAACGGCAACATGCGCAAAACCACGTGCTCCGCCACCCGATAAAACCAAGCCAGTTTTCTCGCGTGCAGACGCAATCTCAGTAATACTGAGCGCTATCAGGACGACAAAGACGACATGGAATGGTCTGAACATGGGGCGCAAGTTCGCTTCATTACGTAATAAAGACACCATGGTATCGAAAAAAAGCCGTCACCGTGACCCTTTGATTATCAGAACACCCGAAGGACTCTATTGCCCCAAAGCACGGGCGCACATTGATCCTTGGCGCCCTGTTGATTGTGCACTGATCACACATGCGCATGCAGACCATGCGCGAGCCGGTTCTAAGCACTATCACTGCGCACTGGGCGGCGAAGGTTTGCTCACAAAACGGCTTGGTCAGCACATCATCGAACCCCATCCGTATGGCGAGTCCTTTTCGCTCGGTGATGTACAAATCAGCTTTCATCCAGCAGGGCATGTTCTGGGATCTGCTCAGATTCGACTTGATGATGGCGAATCAGTGTGGGTCATTACAGGCGACTACAAGCGCGATCTGGACCCAACATGCCAACCATTCGAACCAGTTTCCTGCGATGTTCTCATCACTGAAGCAACATTTGCACTTCCGATCTATCGCTGGCCTTCGATGGATCAGGTTATGGATCAGTTGTTTGGCTGGTGGGACCATCACGTAAGGAATCGACGAACACCGGTCCTCTTGTGTTATTCACTCGGGAAAGCGCAGCGGATCATGGCGGAAATCAAACAGCGCTCTGATCGATCAGTTCAAGTCCATGGCGCAGTAGCCAACCTCAACATTGAATATGAAAAACAGGACGTTGAATTGTGTCCTTGGCAACGCGCCAGTGAATCAGACAAAGGTGTTTCGACCGACTTAATCATTGCGCCGCCACAAGTCGCCGGATCATCGTTTCTCAAACGCTTTCATCCGACCGAGCTCGCCATGGCTTCTGGATGGATGCAAGTACGCGGAGTTCGCCGTCGATCGGCGATTCAACAAGGATTCGTTGTCAGTGATCACGCCGACTGGAACAGCCTGATCAAGACCGTTAAACAGAGTGAAGCCACGAAAGTTTACGCCACTCATGGTGAAACGCGTGTACTGACCCGCTATCTCAACGAGCATTTAGGCATCGCGTCTGAGCGATTAGAAACAGCGTTCGGTATCGAAGATGGAGTCGACCAATGAACTTCATTCAACTGTTTCAGATGCTCGACACGAACCAATCGACCAATGCCAAACGTAGCGCACTGGTTGAGTTTATCGAGACAGCGCATCCTCTCGAAAGCGCCCTCGCCATCGAAGCACTCACAGGTCGTCGCGAACGCAGACAGTTAAAACCTAGCCTTCTCAAACAAGCCGCTTATCAGGCATTCGCTGATGAGAGCTGGTTATTTGACGAGTGCTATGCTGCAGTCGGCGATCTCTCAGAGACCTTAGCAATCTTGTTAGCCGACCAAGAAGCAGTCTCGCAAACGGAAGATCCTGTTCTCGCTCAATGGCAAGCATGCCAACGTGAACTTTCCAAGAAAGAACCTGACGCATTAACGAGTGAACTTCTCGGTTTACTCAGCGTGATGTCACGCGACGAAGCATTTTTGTTTTTAAAGCTTTCATCAGGCGGGTTCAGGGTAGGTGTTAGTAAGGGACTCGTTCACGATGCCATCGCCCGCGCAATCGATATGGATCGCGCAGTGATTGAAGAGCGAATGATGGGTGCGTTTATTCCGGACGAAGATTGGCTCAATCGACTCAAAGAACCAGTCACGCAGAATGAATTAGATGCTCGACCACTTCCATTTTTACTCGCTAATCCATTGTCTGAATCAGATGTTCTCGAGCTCGATCCGACCGGTGTTGCCGTTGAATACAAATGGGATGGAATCCGCGCACAATTAATCAAAACACATGAAACCATCAGATTGTGGTCACGCGGTGATCAAGATATCACTGAGCAGTTTCCAGACATTATCGAAGCAGCAACTACGCTGCCCTCGCAACTCATCCTCGATGGCGAAATTCTCGCTGGATCGCCAGAGCAACTTCAAACCTTTAATGAGCTTCAAACCCGCCTGAATCGTAAACGCATCACCCAAAATCTGTTGAAAACAAACCCAGCGTTTTTTAAAGCCTATGATCTCTTGCGATTTGATGGTGAAGATATGCGGACACGACCTCTTACGGTTCGCAAAGACACCTTGAGTCAATTGAACGTGATCCAGAGCCAAGTTATCTACCCAGCATCTCATCAAGACATCCAAACCATGCGACTAACAGCGAGAGCTGAAGGCGCTGAAGGCGTTATGATCAAAGATCGACAAAGCACCTATGTGGGTGGTCGTAAAACAGGCCATTGGTGGAAATGGAAACTGGATCCGATGACCGCAGACTGCGTGTTGATCTATGCACAAGCCGGACACGGGCGCAGAGCAAGTTTGCATAGTGACTACACACTGGCATGTTGGAATCAAAACAACGAGCTCGTTCCGGTCGCAAAAGCCTACTCAGGACTCACGGACGCCGAATTAAAAACAATAGACCAGTGGATACGAAAACATACCCTTCAAAAGTTCGGCCCAGTCAGACAAGTAGAGGCTGTCCAAGTCTTTGAGATTGGGTTTGAGGGAATTGCACGATCGACTCGGCACAAAAGCGGGATCGCACTGAGGTTCCCGCGCATCCTGCGCTGGCGCCAAGACGTCGGACCTCAGGACGCCGATCACTTATCGCACTTTGAAACTTTGATGAGTGATTCCAATGCCGTTTGAACACATCACTAGTTATTTTGAGAACAAAGGGTTTCAGCCATTTCCATTTCAACTTGAAGCTTGGATGCGCACTGCGTCAGGCAAGCATCAACTGATCCAATGCCCCACTGGTTCTGGCAAAACGTTAGCTGCAACTGGCGCCCTGATCGATCAACTTCTAGCAACCCCGAATAGTAAAGGACTGCGATTACTCTACGTCACCCCGCTTCGCGCCATGACGAAAGATCTCGAACTGGCGTTAAGAGAGCCTTTGTCAGGTACTGATATCACGGTCTTAGCTCGTAATGGTGATACGTCAGCCAAAGACCGCGCCAGTTTATTTCGGAAACATCCACAGATTTTGATGACCACTCCAGAGTCATTATCTGTGATTTTGTCTTCACCAAAATCGAATGAACTATTTGCACAGCTCGAACTGATCGTTGTCGATGAATGGCACGACTTAATGGCAACAAAGCGTGGCGTGCAAATGAGTCTCTGTTTGCAGCGTCTTCTAAAGCTCAGCAAAAAAACGACCATCACAGGGATTTCGGCCACTCTCAAAGATCCTCAAATGGCTCTCGACGTACTTCTGCCAAAAGGCGAGACAGGCCTTTTGACACAAGCAACGATTGATCGAGTCGTCACTCTGACAATCACTGAGTCAAACGATGATGCGCGACTTCCATGGGCAGGCCATCTTGGGCTTAGTCTTCTGAAACCGGTCAGCCAAGCACTGATCAAAGGCAAAACCACCCTGTTATTCACCAATACTCGAAATCAAGCCGAACAGTGGTATCAAGCACTCAGCATTGTACGGATGGATTTATCGATCGCGCTCCATCATGGTTCGCTTGCAAGCGCGACACGACAGGAAGTGGAAACCAAGCTCAAAACTGGCGAGATTGACTGCGTTGTTGCGACCAGCGCACTCGATCTCGGCGTCGACTTTCAGGCTGTAGAACAAATCGTTCAAATTGGCTCACCACGTTCAGTCAGCCGACTCATCCAGAGAGCCGGCCGAGCGAGTCATCGCCCAGGCGAGGGCACGGACGTTTTGTTGGTTCCCACCAATCGCCTTCACTTGAATGAATATGCGGCACTTGCCGATGCCCTCGATACTGAATCGCTCGAACCGATCCGTCCACCAGAACAATGCCTCGATGTTTTAATCCAACATCTGGTCACAATGGCATTACAAGCGCCCTGGAAACCAGATGACATGTTCGAGGAAGTGACTCAAGCCTGGGCGTATCGTCACATGACACGCGATACATTTAGGCGACTCTTAACAGTGCTTACCAAAGGCTCTGATTCACTGAAAGAGTATCCCGAATACCGCAAACTTGAGGAGCGCGACGACGGTCGATTTACTCTTGTATCAAACCAAGCAGCAAGACGACACCGCATGAGTATCGGCACCATCGTTTCTCACGCACACGTTCGAGTCAAAATGAGACGCGGTGGAAGCTTGGGAGAAGTTGAAGAATCATTTGCTGGTCGCCTCCAACCTGGAGACGTGTTTCGATTTTCAGGTAAACGATTAGAGGTCGTTCGTTTTTCGGATGGGGAGCTCATCGTCAAACCGGCAGGTTCTCGAAAGGCGAGTGAAATTCCACGATGGACAGGAGGGCGCCTGCCTTTATCTGAAACTTTGGCGACCCGAGTGGTTTCAGATTTTCAAAGAGAAAACCCTCTTTCACAACGGATTCAAAACAGTCAGTGGCTCGCCCAAGCCTTAAAGGAAACAGCTGAGATTCAGGCTCGGATCAGTCACTGTCCTCAGACTGGGGTCACGATCGCGGAACGATTTAAAACGCGTGATGGCTATCATCTATGCATTTACCCATTTGCAGGTTGGCTCGTCCATCAGGCACTCGGGCCACTCATGGCAAGCCGTATTGCCAAACGCACTCCTGCGACCTTAACTGTCACTGTGAATGATTATGGTATCGAGCTTTTAAGCCCAGAAGCAGGACCATTGGATATCTGTACTGAGCATTGGTCATCGATCGTTCAATCCAAAGAATTACAACAAGATCTTGAGAAGGCTCTTAATTTGTCAGAACTGGTGCGTCGTCAATTTCGTGCGACAGCCCGGATCTCTGGATTGATTTTCGAAGGCTATCCGGGCCGACAGAAATCGCTTCGTATGCTGCAAACATCTGCAGGGCTTTTATATGACGTATTAAGTCAATATGACCCTGATCACGTGCTGTTGATGCAAGCCAAAAATGATGTTCTTCGTGACGAATTTGATATCGAGAGACTCTTGGTGGTTCTGCAATCACTCGAACAACAGTCTGTTCAAGTGAAACAGATCATGCAGCCTTCACCACTTGCACTCCCACTTGTTATCGATCGACTGAGCTCACGGCTATCAACTGAAACGATCGCGCAACGGCTGGAACGAATGACTCGGAGTTTTGATGCAGCATCTTGAATTTGGTCTGATGGAGTTCAACGCGCGAGCTGATCGAACCTTATGGCATCGAGAGAGTCGAACCCTTTTCTTAAGCGATCTTCATCTGGGTAAAGGGGCGCATTTTAGGCAGGCTGGCATCCCAGTTCCTGAGGCGAGTGAGATCTCCGATTTGGAACGATTCGTCAAAGCGATCACAGAGACGCGGGCGACTAGCGTTTGGGTTCTCGGTGATCTATTCCATGAACCACAATCGATCACCGAAACACAAATGAAACGCTGGCAAAGCACACTGCTGTCACTCGGAACTGAATTCAAAGTGATTCTAGGCAATCATGATCGACACGCAGAGCCTTTTGCACGCGCATTGGGGTTCTCAGTCGAACCTGAGCCGACGCGATGGAACGGTATCGAACTGGCCCATCATCCCGACGATGGATCGGCCTTTCGTATAGCTGGTCATATTCATCCGCAGGTTGAATTCAAAGCAGCATCTGATCGTTTGGTCTGCCCTTGTTTCGCCATCAAAGATCAACGACTGCTGCTTCTACCGGCGTTTACCGGATTTTCAGGCGGACCTCGTTATCAACCGAGGGATGCGCGTTGCTTTCCAATCGTTAGCGACCATGTATTGCCTCCAACAAATTAGTCCCCATGAAATTTAAAAAGTGGAGGTCCATTATGCGTTGGCTAGCCGTTTTACTCTTTGGGTTCTCAACCGTTGCATTAGGTTACGACCGAACTCCTTCTCCGGATTTATCACCCAAAGACGTGGTTGAAATCGTCTTAGGGGGGATGGCGAACAATGATAATCCGACACCAGATGCTGGGATTCAGCAGGCATTTCAATTTGCGAGCCCCTCCAACAAGCGAACAACCGGGCCGTTTTGGCACTTCAAAGCCATCGTTGAGCAACCGGCCTACGCACCACTTCTCAACCACACCAGTCGGACACTGGGAGATCCTGAATTTTCTGGAAATAACGTGGTATCAATCCCTCTGATGGTTGTTGGCGCCAACGGAGAGATTGCTGGCTATCTTTGGTCTTTATCCAAGCAGATTGGCGGTGATTACCGAGACAGTTGGATGACCGACTCTGTGACGCGCGTCCCTTTGGGCCCGAAAATGAATGCGCTCTGATGTATAACATCCTCACAGAGCCCGAAAATACCAGCCGGCATGCCCGCGAATATCGAGTGTTACTTGAGTGGTTTAGTCGACGTCAACATGAGCTCGGACTGGATCAATTAGCAGACGGAGATCCAATGGATCCGCATCATCCATACAACCAAGCATTTGATGCATTGTGTAAAGAAGCGGAACAGTATTGGCGCCAAGAACGAAATTATTGGCCATCCCCCTTGCAACTTTCTCACGCCTTCTTTCAAATGGAAGATCCAATTCGGCCGGATAACTTCACAGCATGACTGACCCGATACTGATTACCGGTGGCGCAACCCGCTTAGGCTTTGCGCTCGCTGACTATTATCTGGATGCCAACCAACCCGTCGTGATCACGTATCGGACTGAACGACCCGAAGTGGAAGAACTGACCGGCAAGGGTGCTGTCTGTTTGCACGCTGATTTCTCAACCGATATCGGCATCTACGAGGCTGCCGAGCAGTTGAAGGAGCAATGCCCAAGGCTTCAGTCCATTGTCCACAATGCATCAAGCTGGTTTACAGATCCTGGCGGAACCAAAGACTTAGACAACCTGGCGCTCATGATGCGAATCCATGTGGGTGCATCAATGGTTGTCACAGAGACACTCTCTGCTGCACTTCTCAAATCAGACAATCCGTCAGTGATTAATGTGTCGGACCATGTAGCCAATCGCGGAAGCGATCAACACATGGCCTATGCTGCATCAAAAGCCGCGATGTTAAACCTGACAAAAAGTCAGGCCAAAAAATACGCGCCTCACATCCGCGTGAATGCGCTCTGTCCTGCATTGCTCGAATTTCGAGACGAGGATGACGATGCCTATCGTGAACGCGCGCGCAACAAGAGCGCGCTAAAAGTAGTACCTGGATTTGATGTAGCCATTGAAGCCATCTGTTATCTTCAAACGAATCGCTACACCACAGGGTCCGTGCTACCTCTAGATGGTGGCCGTCCACTCGGAATGCCTTAATGATCAAAATTCCTACTACAGTTGCAGCCGATGTCCGTCGTGCACTCGACGAAGATATCCGGTCTGGAGATGTCACAGCCGATCTCATACCAGAGAGCACTCAAGGACATGCGTCGCTAATCACGCGAGATGCAATGGTCGTGGCTGGGATTCCTTATGCAGACGAGGTGTTCACTCAAGTGGACGCCCAAGTACGCATCGACTGGCATGTCAAAGAGGGTGAACGTATTGACGAAAATACCAAGCTCGCAACATTGACGGGTCCTGCAAGAGCTCTTCTGACGGGCGAACGTACGGCTCTTAATTTTATCCAGTTGCTATCAGCAGTCGCGACTCGAACACATGATTTGGCAATGCTGTTAGACGGAACTAATGCTCGGTTGTTTGATACCCGAAAGACGATTCCGGGACTTCGTGATGCACAGAAATATGCGGTTAAAGTGGGCGGTGGCGAAAACCATCGGATCGGACTCTTTGATCAAATATTAATCAAAGAAAATCACATCGCAGCCGCAGGAAGCATCACTCAGGCAATTCAAGTGGCGCGACAGACGCACCCGACAATCAAAGTGCAAGTTGAAGTCGAAACCTTTGCCGAACTTAACGAGGCATTAGCGTCTAAACCTGACATCATTATGCTTGATAATTTTGATATCGAAGCACTTCGGCACGCCATTCAACTGCGCGCACAATTGGGTCTCGAGCAGATTGAATTTGAAGCTTCAGGCGGGATTACAGAACAAAATCTTGCGGAAATTGGCGCAACCGGCGTCGACCGGATTTCACTTGGAACTCTCACCAAAGATATTCGTGCAATTGATCTCTCAATGAGGGTTGAATTGTCATAAAAAACATGTAGCTTTTCCATAGAGGAGAGCTCATGCACGAAAGGATCCTGCGTTTAAATATCGCCGGCTCCCCAGTCGAATGGCTGAACTGGGAGGATGCCGTGACCCTACAAGCCCGCGGGATGGTGGCTTGGACGCTTGGCTCTCCCTGTATGACTGTACGAGGTGGTCGATCGAGGATCACCGGAACGCAGTCAACCCTGGTGCTGCACTCGATCATGGCTTGTGAAGGTCGCGTATTTGATCTTGCAAGCCGAATCCCAAATCTGACCAACACCTCTCTTTTCCGCCGTGACCAACAACTCTGCCTCTACTGTGGCAAACATTTCCAAGAACGGGAACTGACCCGCGACCATGTGATTCCAATCTCAAAAGGTGGTGAGGACACATGGATGAATGTGGTGTCCGCGTGCCGGCGCTGTAATCAATTCAAAGGTAACAAGTTACTCGATGAAACCAGCATGGAGCTACTGGCGCTTCCCTACGCGCCAAACCACGCGGAATATCTGGCCCTGATTAATTCGCATCGGATCCGATCAGACCAAATGGAATTCTTAAGACCAAGCTTTAGTCGACAAAGCCGCTTGCGTTGACCCCACCTCTTCAGCAATTCTTAGTGCATTAAAACAACGTGGTGCAACAATGAATCCTTGGATCGTCGAAATTACTCGTGGCTCTCGTATCGAGAGCTCATCACTTGGTCACGGTATTGTGGTGACTGCCGACGGCGAGACCGTTTTGTCTTTCGGTGACATGAATCGAGAAACCTTTCCGCGGTCTGCAGCTAAATGGATTCAGGCACTCGAGCTTGTTCTCAGTGGAGCCGCAGATGCTCTTAATTTGTCAGATGAGCAACTGGCCATCGCCTGCGCATCGCACAATGGTGAACACGAGCACGTGGCGTTAGTCACTCAATGGCTGAAGCAGATTGGCCTTGATGCTGAAGATCTCGAGTGTGGAGTGACTTTGCCGTTTACAGAAGCGGTAAGGTTACAGCTCAGTCATGATCATGTGACAGCCACCCAGCTCCACCACTGTTGCTCCGGAAAACATACTGGGATGCTGTCAGTCTGTGCTCACGTCGGTTGGCCAACTCTTGGTTACACCCAATATGACCATCCGCTGCAAGTTGCGATCCGCGGGCATATCAGTACCATTTTTAATATTGATGCGGATTCGCTCGACTATGCATCTGACGGATGTTCGGTTCCAACCTATGCAATGCCTCTCGACACCATGGCACTTGGCTATGCGAAACTCGGTGCCGAACGGTTTTCAGATGAAATCAATCAGGCGGCCCGACGACTCCGACAAGCGCAGGCCAATGCTCCGTTTATGGTTGCTGGGTCGGAACGACTGGATACACTCCTATTGGAAGCTGGCCAAGGTCGACTTCAGGTCAAAATGGGCGCTGAGGGCGTGTACCTTGGGGCCATCGCGGATCGCGAACTTGGATTTGCACTGAAGTGTGAAGATGGATCTCTCAGAGGCCAAGAAGCGTTAGTCATCGAAGTCTTGCGAGCAATCGGTGAAGAGGCAATAGTGGATCGTCTTCCAGAGCATGTGAGAACACCTTCCGTCACCACTGCACGGGGAGAAACTGTCGGCGCAATCTCAGTTCGACGTAGTTGCTAGATCGCCGACTGATCCGACTGACTGGATCTCTCGCTCTTCACAGACCACCATATCCAGCATCGATTCAACGTTTGCCTGTGCCTGGCGCGCGATGACCGCGGCAGCCTCTGTCGGCTCAATCGCTGATCCAACCGCAACTCGACCTCGAATAAACGGCGCTTGACTCAATCGAGTCATGTGAGAGACAAAGTCATCATCACCCGCATACGATGCAAACGATTTACCTGGTCCGTGATAACTCAATGCCATAGGGATGATTGGGACGCCCGCACGACGCGCAGCTTCAATTAAACGACTTCTGAATTTAATCGGCATCGGTCCACGTGTCGATGTACCCTCTGG
>CAJXTO010000008.1 GCA_913061245.1 uncultured Oceanospirillales bacterium | reverse complement strand
TTCACCCACTGTCGGCAGGGATTGAGAGGACACATCTATCAGATGCACTGAAGCGGGAAAGTCAACGTTTAGAGCCTATTCAGAATATCGCGACCTATAAAATCGACAGTTCGGGGCTTTCGATCCATGCCCTGAGAAGCCAAGTGCGAGAGCTCGTTGCCGGCGACAAAGCCACACAATTAATACTCAAACTCCAGTCATTTGGCTTCAAGCGTGGCGTACCAATGGACTCAGACACTGTGTTCGATGCCCGCTCTCTTCCAAATCCACATTGGGAGCCAGAACTACGCCCGCTAACAGGACGGGACGATCCGATTAAAGACTACCTGTCGCAATATCCAGAAACCTTTGAGCTGCTTGATGAAATCGAAGCGCATGTCAGGCGGTGGGTACCACGTCATGCCGAATCAGGCCGACAGTATTTCACGCTGTCGATTGGTTGCACAGGCGGTCAACACCGAAGTGTTTTTCTAACAGAAACACTGAATCAGCGCTTAAATGATCTCGATCTTGATAGGCAGGTTGTGCATCGCGAGCTATCATCGAACCAATAGAGGAAGCCTCATCGATGATTACAACGCCTGTCACTGTTAGAAATTTACTCGGTTTGCACGCGCGAGCGGCCAATGTATTGGCGCAGGAGGCTTCGCTTTTTTCATCAGTAATTGAGCTCGAGGACCCAACGACCAGCCGCAAAGTTGACGCCAAAAGCATCATGCAACTCCTGATGATGGCAGCAGGCCAAGGTAGTGAACTTGTCTTACACATTACAGGTGACGATCAGAGCGAGGCGACTGAGGCCCTAAAGGCATTGTTTGACGATGGTTTCGGAGAGCCCTGCGGATGAACGAGCAAGTCACTGAACTCGTCGCTGAATCCAATCAGGCGAACCTCGAACGGATCAATCTCGCGTTATCTCAAGGCGCGATTGCTCGTGCTCGACAACTGATCAACGAAGATCTTGCCGCCCCGGATATCGCTCACCTACTCTCGTCAGTTCCACCAAAACAGCGAACGATTCTTTGGAACTTAGTTGAGGCTGAAGAGCTGGCTGCTGATGTCCTCGCATACCTCGGGGAAGAAGAACGAGCCGATATCGTTTCTCGGCTGGAACCAGAAGAACTCGCCAATCTGATCGAGAGCTTTGAATTCGATGACAAGGTTGACTTGCTTCAAGAGCTTCCTGAATCAGTCATCGAGGAAGTCCTTCTCTCGATGGACTCGCAAGACCGTCAGCGAGTCGAAGATGTTCTGTCATACGACGAGGATTCCGCCGGCGGCTTGATGAACACCGATGTGGTGACTGTTCGTCCAGACATCACCATTGACGTTGTCCTTCGGTATATCCGTCGATATCGCGAACTACCGCCCATGACAGACAACTTGTGGGTCGTGAATCGCCGTGATGAATTTATTGGTCAGGTCCCGATTTCAAAAATATTGATCTCGGATCCAACCACAACAATCCGAGAAATCATGGAGACTGAGGTCGAACCATTAATTGTATCGACCCATGAAGACGAAGTTGCCCAACGATTTGAGCGCCTGGATCTTGTGAGTGCGCCTGTCGTCAATGAAAACGGCAAACTCCTTGGCCGAATCACCATCGATGACGTGGTCGATGTGATTCGAGCGTCTGCCGACCACAGTTTAATGAGCCAAGCGGGTCTTGATGAAGATGAAGATATCTTTGCGCCGTTAGTGCGAACGGTGCGCAGACGCTCTATTTGGCTTGGCATCAATTTGCTCACCGCATTTTTAGCATCTGCCGTTATCGGCATGTTTGAAGCAACACTCGAGCAGGTGGTTGCTCTCGCGATATTGATGCCTGTCGTTGCATCGATGGGTGGCATTGCAGGAACTCAGGCACTCACAATCGTCATCCGAGGGATGGCGCTTGGTCGTGTCGGCTCTGCCAACATCCGCGCATTAGTGAGTCGCGAGGTATTGATCGGATCAGCCAACGGTCTGTTCTGGTCGATGGTTGTTGGAATGGCCGCTTATCTGTGGTTCGGTGATTTCACGCTCGGCTATGTTATTGCCATTGCAATTATCATTAACCTAATTGTGGCGGCCTTAGTCGGAACGCTACTTCCAGGCTATTTGAAGTCAATGCAAATTGATCCTGCGCTCGCAGGTGGCGTTGTTCTGACAACAGTCACTGACGTTGTTGGATTTTTCTGTTTCTTAGGCGTTGCAACGCTCGTCTACGCCTAATCTAACTTCCTGCCACCATCATTTTTTCAAACAACATCGAGCCGGTCGCAATTGACCGACGTAGATCTATATCTGAACCGACAGCGACCAAATCCTGTTTCAACATCCGGTCTAAGTTCGATGCAACAGTGACTTCATGAACGGGATAGGCAATCTCACCATTTTCCACCCAAAAACCTGAGGCGCCACGAGAATAATCACCATTCACCAGATTCACGCCCTGGCCCATTAATTCAGTCACGATCAAGCCTCGGCCCATTTCAGAAACGAGCGTCTTGAAGTCTTTCTCGCCTTTAAAAAACAGATTGCGCACGCCGCCAGCGTTATGGGTCGATTGCAGTCCGAGTCGATTTGCCGAATACAGAGATAAGACATAACTCGAGAGTACTCCATCTGTCACAAAAGCTTGCTGGCGCGTTGGTAGGCCATCACTGTCATACGCAGATGAACCCATTGCTCCTGGAATCAACGGGTTTTCAGCAAGAGATACCCAACTCGGGAATACATCTGTCCCTAAGCGATCCAGCAAATAACTCGATTTCCGATAGAGCGATCCGCCGCTAATGGCACTCACAAAGCTCGACAATAGCCCGGATGCAGTCTCAGGAATGAATAAAACTGGGACTTCAGCGGTCTGACATTTACGTGGATTTAATCGAGCGACTGTTTTTTCTGCTGCCTCACGGCCGACAAGTTCAGCCGACCACAGCTGATCAGGATGTCGAGATTGTGTATACGCATAAGAACGCTCACGGCTCTCACCATCTTCGGCCAACAGTACACAGCTCATCCCATGAATACTTGTTGGCTGGCTGACTAAGAGTCCTTCTGTGCTGCCATGAACCGATATTCCGCGCGTTGACGATACAGACCCACCTTCAGAATTCGTGATACGCGAATCTGCCTGTCGACCGAAAGATTCAACCTCAATCGCGAGTTCAAGCGCCTGTTTTGCATCGATATCCCAAGGGTGATCGAGTTCAAGATTTGGAACGCTTTGAATAATCTGATCGTGGGATGCAAGAACAGCTGCAGGATCAGGTGCTGTCACTTTAGCAATAGCCAGTGCGGCCTCAAGCGTACTGTGTAACGCTTCATCGGATAAATCTGTGGTGGATGCAGATCCGCGTGACTCACCGAGAAACACCGTGATCGACAATGATTGATCACGTGTCATTTCAAGTTTTTCTGGTTGACCCAGACGAGCCTGCACATCCAGACCCACGGATGCACTCGCAGCAACTTCACAAGCGTCCGCTCCAACACGCTTAGATTGCTCCAAAATACGTGTTGTTAATTCTTCTAGGCGGTTTTTTTCTTGTTGTGGGTTAAACTTCGCAGACATGAATGACAAACGCTCCCTTCAAAATGACGAACTGATCGACGACGAGTTCTTTGAGGCTCCGTCGAAAAGTGCAAAAAAACGTGAAATGCTTGCGCTGCAAGCGCTTGGCCAAGAGCTCGCAGCTCTGTCGGATAAACAATTTAAAAAAATTGTGTTTCCCGAAGACAAATTGCGCGAGGCGTTGGAGTTTTACAGAAGCATCCCAGATAAAAAGCACGAGGCGCGCCGCCGTCAAATGCAGTTCATTGGCAAAGTGATGCGCGGCGTCGAGCCCGAATCGCTTCAAGCTCAATTGGAAGCGATGAAAAACACTGACAACGAAGAAAAGCGGAAGCACCATCAAGCGGAACAATGGCGTGATCGCTTGCTTGAAGACCCTAAAAAAGCCGCCGACTTTTTGAATGAATTCTCGGCCGATCCGCAGCGATTGAATCAATTGATCCGCGCAGCTAAAAAAGCGCGCGAATTGAACAAAGACAAAGGAGAAGCGCGCAGCTTGTACCGCGCGCTCTATGAGGCGATTGCCCATTAAGCGGTTCCACCAACAGTCAGACGATCGATCTTAAGACTAGGCTGACCAACGCCAACTGGAACACTTTGACCATTTTTTCCGCAAACTCCGATCCCTGGATCGAGTGCAAGATCATCACCAATCATCGAGATCGCAGACATGACTTGGGGACCATGACCAATCAACGTGGCGCCTTTGACGGGAGCAGTTACTTTGCCGTTTTCAATCAAATACGCTTCACTTGCGGCAAATACGAATTGACCAGAAGTGATATCAACCTGGCCACCGCCAAAATTCACGGCAAAAATGCCGCGATCGACAGACTGAATCATGTCTTCCTGAGTCGCCTCACCAGGTTCCATGAATGTATTGGTCATCCGTGGCATCGGTAGATGTGCATAGCTCTCACGACGACCATTGCCAGTTGCAGCCACGCCCATCAACCGCGCATTCAGCTTATCCTGCATGTAACCAACTAAAATGCCATCTTCAATTAGTACATTACGCTGGCTGACATGACCTTCATCATCAATATTCAATGAACCGCGACGATCTGAGATCGTCCCATCATCCACGACGGTGACGCCTTTGGATGCAACCTGTTGTCCGATTTTCCCCGAGTAAAAGCTCGACCCTTTGCGATTAAAATCGCCTTCCAATCCATGGCCAACGGCTTCGTGCAAAAGAACACCTGGCCAACCCGATGCCAAGACAACAGGCATTTCACCCGCAGGGCAGTCAACTGATTCCAGATTCACAAGTGCTTGATCGACTGCTTCCGTCACCAAACGATCCGCATGCTCAACCGTTAACAGTCGATCCAAGTCATACCGACCTCCAAGACCCGCACTGCCGCGTTCTCTGCGACCATTGTTCTCTGCCAGAACTGACACAGATAAACGCACCAGTGGTCGAATATCAGCACCAAGTGTGCCGTCTGTCGCAGCGATTAAAATCTCGCGATATGAAATAGAAAGAGTCGCCTGTACCTGTTGCACGTGTGGACTCTTCGCGCGCGCCTTGGCATCAATATCTAATAAGAACGCGATCTTGTCAGTCGCACTCTTTTCTGGAATTGGGTTTTTCGCGACGTAGAGTTTTGGTGTCGAGACTTGATCAAGATTCACACCGCCACGCGTACCGCGTCCATCTTGAATCGCGATGGCAACATCACGGGCTTCCCGAATCCGCGCTGCAGTAATTTCTGAACTGTACGCAAAACCTTGCTTATCGCCTGAGCAGGCTCTCACCCCGACGCCAGCATCTCGATGGTAGCTCGCATCTTTGACCTCGCCATCTTCCAAAGAATAGGTCTCAGCTTCGGCACGCTCAAAAAACAAATCCGCAAAATCAACATCACCGACAGACAACTCACCCACCAATGATTCGAGGTCGTCTAGAACCAGACCTCCTGGGGCTAAGATTGATTCACTGACTTGTTGCAGGAGTGTCGGCATTCACATCGTCCTTTTTCTTCGAGAATGGTGGTATCAGAGAGACTTGGGGGTCATCAAAGGATCCTTCAATCCTGTAGTCGGTTTTACCCACTTTGATAATCTTCGTTCCCAATGCTTTCTCGACCAGATAAATCGCCCCACCAACCTGTGGCGCACCCAAAAGTACGGACGCGAGCGGCAGGTTATTTGTGAGCGGTATATCGACTTCGAGCTTTTGGTTGAGTTGTTGATTGACAAGATCAGCTGTACCCGTCATCCGAAAACTCGACGACGGCCCCTTCATCGCAAATTCAGGCTCAAATCGCAGCGTACCATCGGAAATTTTTGCCTTCGCACTGACACTGTCAAAGGCCACCCCCGGCTGAACTAAATCAAGAAAATCGAGACGTAATCGTCGAGTGATAGTCTCAATGTTTAAAATGCCGAACAGGCGAAGTACCTCAGCAGAATTACCGAGATCTAAAAAGCGCCCATCCTCGAGGAAGAGTTCGACCTCACCGTCACTGGTCAAAACCGAAAACCCAAGCGGTGAGCCGGCCCATGTCAGGTTCGAAACAAAGCGGCCTGAGTCAGCTTCAAGTAGCGGTTCATCCTCATTCACTCGCAGAATATTACCGAGCTCGGAACCCTGTGCTCTTAGCAAGAGAGCGCTTTTCGCTTCACCATTCTGGAACACCCAAGCCAATTCACCCTGGAATCGCTGCCCATCGCGATCAAACTCGAGCGTCGTCGCATCCAAGCGCGAATCACCAGACACCAACACAATATTCATGTCTTGATAGTTTGTTTTGCCACGTTTCAGTTGGCTTACACGAAGCCTTGCAGATGGTAATTGTCCTGGATCGTAATCAAACAAAGGATCCTCGTCGGGAGGGTCTAACAAATCACCGCCTTCTGGCAGAACCAGGTGCTCAAGGTCAATGAGTAAAGGACCTTCTCCAATGCGCGATACCCGACCGGCCATATCCGAGCCATCAAACGAGACGTCGAACTCGTTTGGCTTCAAATTAATCGCGGTTTCATCCACTTTAAGAGGGGTTTCTCCGAGAAGCAGTCGTTCGGTACGGAGTAAGATCGAGAGGTTGGATCCCTCTCCATCGCGCGATGGCAAGGTAGCCCAGTCGATAATACTGGCTTCGGGTGTAATGACTTCAATCGCTAAAGGATTGGTTCCAAGACGCCCTCGAACCTCAGTTGTTTCAAACAGTTTTGCGTTAAAACTTCGGAGATTCGGCGCACTGTTCAGATTCACCACAATGCGACCGATCTGATCTTCCTTTTTAGCCAGCGGTTCAGGCAAGCGACTACCCAATCCTTGCCCATCAGTCTCAAGTGACAACACAAACCCTTGATCTTTGCCGCGTCCGACAATCGACCATTCTGCTTCACCGAACAGTTGGCTCTCGTCAAACCCCAGAGAAATAAGTTGTGAGATATTGGCCGTCTTCAAACGGGCCTGACCGACAACATCTGTTTGACCACCTGCGACTGTTACTGTCGCCTCGACTGGGTCACCCATAAGTTGTCCTGTCATACGCTCGGTGTATAAACCATCATTTAAGCGATACTCAGCTCGACCTTTCACATGCGTGAAAGGTTCGCTCAACTCAGAAATCGCAACAGCCAAATCATCGCCCGTAATGACAACTTTGCCCTCTGGTCGTTCACCGATCGGCACGCTCAAAGCTACATCACCGCGAAGCATCCCATCCAACAAAATCTCAGAACCGAGTGAATCCGGTTTAACCCGAGCTTGATCCAATATCTCAAGCGCAACAGAAGCCTCACCAGATAATTGACCAGCGATATCGATTCGACGCCCGTTATCTTTATTTTGTTTTGCAACAACGCGGCTCACAGCGAGGCCGCCGAAATCAGCCTGCACGAATTCAATACGCGCACGTTTACTGACAAAATCAACCACCCCGTCGCTGCCAACAAATGCAGGCCAAGTTGTCAAAGGCTTAAAGCGGTATGCAGTCATCGGAAAGTGCATGCTGAGCTCACGACGTGAGCGATCAACCTCAGCTCCCAATGGTCCCGAATAGGAAATGCGGCCTTGATGGACATCGACATCCTCAACAGCTCGCATCAAGAAATCGCTGACTTCAGTATCCAAATCATTAGGCAACAAACCGGCTAACGCACCTGTTGATGCGTTGACGGTCAATTCAAGTTGCATGCGTTGTTCCGACTCTTTCGGCAAATCCAAGAGCAAAGCACCACGTACGTCCTGTGCCTCGCTCTGCACTCGAAGGTCCTGACCTCTCAGCAGTAACCCAGCGTCTGTGCGATCAAATACCAGCGTCCCGGACAACGCTTGCTGTTCCCAAGGCTTAGGGAAGATCTCAGGGAGCGAAAATGTTGCTGATGTCGCTTCAAAATCAAACCAGCCCCGAGATCCCTCGAGAAACAAGTGACCTTGAACTGGACCTACATGTGGAATCGACCGCCCTGCCTGAATCTCAAACGCCCCAATCTCTGCGGTGATTACTGGTTTTTGGTCTAGCGTCCAATCCACTTGCACATGATTTGCTGCAACCATCGGCTGGTTTAACGATAAAAGCCGAGCAAGCTTTGGATCCGGGTCATACGGTTTCAAAAACTCACCCAATACCGGACCATCAACCTCAAGCCCCGGAATGCGAGCAATCACTCGCGACCCATCAAACTGAAGGCCACCACCAGAACCCGCAACCTTCACCCCAGGTAGTTGTAATTGCAGTGACTCAAACGTCGCAGATACTGCTGTTAAGCCTGGAAGCTCAAACCGCGCGCTCATATCGCCATGTAGACCTGCATCAGTCTCAGATAACCCGCTCACTCGAATAATCCCTGCCGCGGGCGCTCCGTCTTTGAGAGTCAACCAAGCGGTTGCATCGACATCAACAACCAGCTCATCGAGCCCAATACCAGGTACTGGTGCGTTGCGAAGGCGTGTATGCACTCGAAGATCGTGCGCTTCATTTGTGTTTGAGGGATATCGCCAGTCAATTTCTAAAGGGACTGACATCTCTTCAGTCACCAGTCGTGTTTGTGCGAGAACTCCAACCTCTGGATCAATCGCAACTGATAAGCGTTTTAACGAGACATTACCGAGGAGCACATCGAAATTGTGCAATTGAAATTCACCGATTGGGCGTACTGCATCGTGCAGTTGATTCAACAAGCCCGCCCATGCTTTTGGATCAGGAATCGCACCGCCCGTTGATCCACGTTGAACAATTTCCCCTTCATCCAAAACCAATTGTCCAATCACCGGCTCAAGAGACAGAAGGGATGCAGGAAGATCAAGAAGCATCTGAACGCGGCGTACTTCAAGAGCACCCAAATCTTTTTGAATCACGAGATTTAGGGCTTCAAGGTATGGACCAGTCCAGGACGCCCGTGCACCAATTTCAGAAATTGTGACCGTTGCATCAAGACGCTTTGACATCATCGCTTCAATATCAGCTCGCCAATAATTGACCAACGGAAGCGCTGCCAAGATCAAGCCCTGTAATGCGGCTAGGACGACCAATACAATGGCCTTTGTCGTCAAAACGCGACGGATCATGACAAGACGACCTCATAGCGATCTTGCGAGAAGCTTGTATCCACCTGCAGACGAATTGGCCGATGAATGAACGCTTCTAAATCGGCAAGTGCATCGGACTCTTCGTCAATCAAACGGTCGATGACGCTCGGTGCTGCGATCACGGTTGTGGTCTCAGCCGAATAGGCTCGATATTCACGCATGATGGCCCGAAAAATTTCATAGCAAACAGTTTCTGCCGTCTTGATGTGTCCCGTACCCCGGCATTGAGGACATGACTCTTGGAGCAAATCAGACAAACGTTCTCGTGTCCGTTTGCGTGTTAACACCACAAGTCCTATGTCATTGAAATCACTGACACGCGTTTTCACCGGATCTTCATCCAGCGAGCGCTCGAGCGTGCGAAGCACTTGTCGCTTGTGCTCATCGTCTTCCATATCGATGAAATCAATCACGATAATGCCGCCCAAATTCCGTAATCGAAGTTGACGCCCAATAGCAACAGCAGCTTCGAGATTGGTCCGAAAGACAGTCTGCTCCAGCGTGTGCGCACCGACAAACCGACCGGTATTGACATCGATCGTGGCCATTGCTTCGGTTTGATCAATCACCAGATAAGCACCTGACTTGAGCTCCACTTCTCGCGCAAGTGCTTTCTCAATCTCATCTTCAATTTGGTACAGATCAAAAATTGGTCGATCGCCTTGATAGTGCTGAATCAAGGGCGCCACCTCAGGCATAAACTTAGATGCAAATTCAGAAAGCTTGGTATAGGTTTCGAGTGAATCGATCAGCACCCGCTCGGTATCACGTCGAATCTGATCACGCACCAGTCGATGTGTTAGCGGCAATTCAGCAAACAAAAGAGCGGGAGCTTTAACAGTTTTCTGTTCAACACAAATGTTGTCCCACACACGTTTTAAATAAACTAAATCATCTTCCAAATCTTCGCTGGTCTGCCCATCGCCTGCGGTGCGAACAATCACACCCCACTCGATGCCCTGCGCATCCAAAGCCTTCTGGGCGATCGCTTTCAAGTGCTCGCGCGTACTTTCATCCTCGATCCGCTGGCTGATCCCAACATGGGTGGCAAAGGGCATTAAGACCAGGTGACGGGCAGGTAAAGACACCTCTGCTGTTAATCGCGCACCTTTGCTACCGAGGGGGTCTTTGATCACTTGGACGAGTAGATCTTGGCCTTCAGTCACCAATTGCTGAATGGAGCGATCTCGGTCATTGTCATCGGTTGGTAGATCTTTCGCATGAAGAAAGGCACTGCGATCAAGACCGATGTCGACAAAGCACGCTTGCATCCCCGGTAACACGCGCGCGACTTTACCCAGGTACACATTGCCGACGAGACCACGGTGCGTGGCTCGCTCAATCAAAATTTCCTGCAACATACCCTGCTCGACCACGGCAACCCGAGTCTCTAGCGGGGTAAAGTTCAGTAAAATCTCATGACGCATTGATCAGCATAGCCTCTAGCTCAACCAGGGGTAGCCCAACAACATTGGTGTAGGACCCTTGGATCGATTGAACAAACCGAGCCGCTAATCCTTGGATTCCATAACCACCAGCTTTATCTTTTGGCTCACCGGTTTGCCAATAGTGTAAACGTTCTTCCATGGTCAATTCACGAAAGGTCACATCGGTCCTCACGACTCGGATATCCGCACGGTCATCGACCAACACGCACACCCCTGAATAGACCTGATGCGTCTGCCCTGACAAAAGATCCATCATGGATAAAAAATCGCACTGATCGCTTGGCTTATTTAAAATCACGCCACCCACAGACACTGTGGTATCCGACCCAATAATAAGTTCTCTTGGATTGGCATGTGATGTAACTGCGCGTGCTTTTGCCTCCGCTAAGCGAGCAACAAAATGATCGGGCTGTTCGCTCTCTTGGACTGACTCATCGACGTCTGCTGGAATCACTCGAAAGTCTGGCGTGATTAGCTCGAGTAAGTCACGTCGCCTCGGCGACTGACTGGCAAGAATCATTGGCGCTGAGTCCCAAGTCCCTGCACATAATCAGCCAAGCTGTCGTAGACCCAGCGAAGCGGTGACCATAGAAGTGCAGAAACAATCGCTTGAAGAACCAAAATCAAAAATTCAGGAGATTGGCCTGTGAGTGTTCTCGCCCAGTACGAAACGGCCGAAGCAATCAGCAAAACTACAAATACTGCTATCGACTGGCGAACCCAGTTGACCTGTCGGACAGAAGGGCCGAGTAACGTTAAGGCATATGCAATCAGGGCAAATAACAATCCATGCAAACCCAAGCTTGTTCCATACAACACATCAATTGGAAGTGAAGAAATCAACAACAAAGTCATTGAGAGCTGATAATTCCTCATCAGACCCCACCAGGTAACAAACAAAAACCCGAAATGAGGCAGTGCAAGCATCATCCATGCAGGATAAGGCAGTGCGATCAGCAATAGCGTCACGAGCCATGTCGCCAAAAAAATCACGACTCACCCTCCGCAAGATCAACCATCACCAAAGACAGACGCGCCATGGGTGTCAGCGGAGCAGCAATGACTCGAGCAAACGGCTGACCCGGTGCACGAATCACTTCTTTGACTTCGGCAACCGGAATGCCAGGCTGAAAGCGATCACCAAGGCCCGAGGTTTCAAGTAAATCGCCAGGAACAATATCAACAGTATCAGGAAGATTACGTAATTCGATCCGATCCATCCGACCAACTCCGACGGCAATTGCTCGCTCGCGTGTACGGGTGACTTGGACAGGAAGATAGTGTGTTGCATCAGTCATTAACAACACATCCGCTGCATGAGGGTAAGCCACGACAACTTGACCAACCAAACCATCCGCTGAGATCACTGGACGGCCCTCAGTCACGCCAGCCAGCAAGCCGCGGTTGATGGTCACACGATGGACAAATGGATCATTGGATAAGCGCTCGATTTGAGCCTGTAACAAACGTTCGTTGACACGCTCTTTGACGCCGAGTAATCGACGAAGCTCAGCGTTTTCAGCACGCAGTGTCTGCAACTTCAACTGCTCTGTCCGCAAGCGCTCATTTTCGAGTGCAATCGTTTCCAGTCTCTCAGTGATGAGATCATGAGATTGCACCCAGTTCACAAATTCCGAAGACACTCGACCGGGGAAATAAGCGATTTGCTCGACTGGCCAAAGGGCCGTCTTGATGGCTTGACGCACCATAGTCAGAGCGTCAAATCGAGAATCGATAAAAATTGTGGCCACAGAAAAAGTGACCGCAACAATTAGGCGGACCGCTGCGACACTGGTTTCAGAGAACAGCGGCCGCATGCCGTCAACTCTTAGTCAGAGTTAAATAAGTTGAATGAGGCGCGATCAATCAGCTCGAGTGCTTTACCACCACCGCGAGCAACACAGGTCAATGGATCATCCGCGATCAAAACAGGCAATCCAGTTTCAGCTGCCAATAACTCATCAAGGCCTTTCAACAACGCACCACCGCCTGTCAAAACGATACCGCGTTCAGCAATATCAGACGCCAGTTCTGGTGGAGATTGTTCAAGTGCATTTTTCACAGCTGCTGTGATTTGTGCCAATGGCTCAGCGAGCGCTTCTTGAATTTGGTTGGATTTCAACGTGAGCTGCTTTGGAATCCCTTCGGCGAGGTTACGACCGCGCACATCAATTTCTTGCTCGTCTTTAACAACAACGGCTGAACCGATGTCTTGCTTAATCCGTTCCGCAGTTGAGTCGCCGATCAGCGTACCGAACCGACGGCGGACGTAACCAACAATTGCTTCGTCAAAACGGTCACCACCAACTCGGACTGATTCAGAGAAGACGATTCCATTCAGTGAGATAATCGCGATTTCTGTCGTACCACCACCCACATCAACAACCATCGAACCACTCGCGTCATCGACAGGAAGGTCTGCACCCAAGGCAGCAGCCATTGGCTCCTCGATCAAGTAAACCTCGCGGGCCCCTGCACCAAGGGCGGACTCTTTGATCGCTCGACGCTCGACCTGAGTTGATTGCGCGGGAACACAAACGAGCACTCGCGGTGATGGACGAATAATGGAATTTTCGTGCACTTTGCCGATGAACAACTGCAACATTTTCTCAGTGACATGGAAATCAGCGATCACACCATCCTTTAGAGGACGGATCGCAACAATATTTCCAGGTGTTCGACCAAGCATCCGTTTGGCTTCGATACCAACGGCTGCAACTGACCGCTGAGTTCCTACCGTACGGATCGCAACAACTGAAGGTTCGTCTAGGACGATTCCTTTCCCTTTAACGTAGATCAGCGTATTCGCTGTCCCCAAGTCGATCGAAATATCATTCGAAAACAATCCGCGTATGGCTTTAAACATGCAAGCTGTATCCTGTTGGGCGTGCGCAATAAAAGTGGGAGTTTAGCTGACCCGACCTCTATACTGAAGCCTTATGCTAGCATGCGCTCTTCTAAATATGATTTTCAATGACGGAGAAACCTATGTCGCTGACCAGCGATGACGTCAAACGCGTGGCTAAACTCGCGCGATTAGGGCTCACAGAGGCCGAAACAACAGAGACTCTGACGCAACTGAACTCAATCCTTGGATTAGTTGATCAAATGCAACAAATTGATACCAATGGAGTTGCGCCTCTCGCCCATCCATTGGAATTAAAGCAAACCTTACGCGCTGACGCTGTGACTGAAACCAACCAACGCGATAAGTTTCAGGCCATTGCACCCCAAGCCGATCAAGGCCTTTATCTCGTGCCGAGGGTTGTTGAATGAGTCACATCACCGACCTGTCGTTTTCTGAGCTTAAAAAGGCGCTCAACGATCGCACATTGTCCAGTGTTGAAATCACTAGCGCATTTCTTGATCGTATCGACGCATTGAATCCCACACTGAATGCGTTCATTACCATCACGCGCGACGAGGCCATGCAAGCCGCAAATGATGCTGACACTCTGATTAGTCAAGGGGCAGGAACTCCATACACCGGGCTTCCGATCGCGCACAAGGATTTATTCTGTACAGATGGCACGTTAACGACTTGCGGTTCAAAAATCTTATCGAACTTTGTCGCTCCATATGACGCACAGGTGGTCAGCCAGTGCAAAAACGCGGGACTTGTCTCACTTGGCAAACTGAATATGGACGAGTTTGCGATGGGATCATCAAACGAGAACTCATATTACGGTCCGGTGAAAAATCCATGGGATACCACGCGCGTACCAGGTGGGAGCTCGGGCGGCTCTGCAGCTGCCGTCGCTGCAAATCTAACGCCACTGGCAACCGCAACTGATACCGGCGGCTCTATTCGTCAGCCAGCAGCCTTCACAGGAACCTCCGGACTGAAGCCCACCTATGGGCGCGTCAGTCGGTTTGGCATGATTGCTTACGCATCGAGCTTAGACCAAGGTGGGCTAATTGCGCAGACTGCTGAAGACATTGCGCATGGACTTGGATTGATTGCAGGCCATGACTCGCGTGATTCAACATCGGCAGATCAGCCAGTTCCTGATTACACTCAGACACTGAATGACTCACTCAAAGGCAAAGTCATCGGGATTCCAAAAGAGTTCTTTGATGACCGCTTGGATAGCGCAATGCGCCAAGCCATGAATGAAGTCCTCGATGTATTGAAGTCCCTTGGCGCAACAACGACTGAGGTGTCTCTCGAACATGTTGCTGAAGCGATTCCAGCCTATTACGTGATCGCTCCAGCTGAAGCGAGTTCGAATTTGTCTCGATTTGATGGCGTGCGTTTTGGGTATCGAGCGGATAGCCCTACCGATCTGATGGATCTGTATGAACGATCACGCGGCGAAGGATTCGGTAGTGAAGTCAAGCGTCGGATTTTGATTGGAACCTATGCTTTGTCTGAAGGCTACTACGATGCCTATTATAAAAAAGCACAGCAGATCCGCCGACTCATTCGCGATGATTTCAATCGCGCTTTAGGCACCTGTGATCTACTCTTTGGCCCGACAACACCATCAACAGCCTTTGTTATTGGTGAGAAAACAGCAGATCCAGTCGCCATGTATCTTGAAGACATCTACACAGTTGCAACCAATATGGCGGGATTGCCTGGTGGATCATTCCAAGCGCCGCTGATTAATGGTCTACCGACGGGATATCAACTCACAGGGCGAGCCTTTGGTGAGAGCATGATTTTGAACGCAGCACACCAAGTTCAAACGGTGACTGATTGGCATACGCTGCGTCCGGAGGGTGTGTAACATGTATGAAGCAGTGATTGGACTTGAAGTTCACGTACAACTCTCGACAGACTCCAAAATCTTCTCGGGATCATCAACACACTTTGGTGCCGAACCAAACACCCAAGCATCACTTATTGATCTAGGCATGCCTGGCGTATTACCTGTTCCTAATGCAAAAGCATTCGAAATGGCCGTCAAATTTGGTCTCGCGATCGACGCGGAAATAGGACAGGAATCGATTTTCGACCGGAAGAACTACTTTTACCCAGACCTTCCGAAGGGTTACCAAATCAGTCAATTTGAGAAACCGATTGTGGGCCCCGGTCGCGTGACCATCAGTCTTGACGATGGCACAACAAAAACAATCAACGTGACACGTGCGCACCTTGAAGAAGATGCTGGGAAAAGTGTTCATGATGCATTTGATGGGATGACTGGTGTCGACTTAAACCGAGCCGGCACGCCACTATTGGAAATTGTGTCTGAGCCGGAATTACGTTCAGCAAAAGAGGCTGTTGCCTATCTCAAAGTGATCCATTCAATCATCCGCTATCTCGATATCTCTGATGGCAACATGGCTGAAGGATCGATGCGCTGTGACTGTAACGTGTCAATTCGACCGAAAGGATCTGACACGTTGGGCACGCGCACCGAAATCAAAAACGTGAACTCATTCCGTTTTGTGGAAAAAGCGATCAATACTGAGATCAATCGCCAGATTGAAATCTTGGAAGATGGCGGTCGAGTGATCCAAGAAACTCGTCTCTATGATCCAGATAAAGACGAGACACGCTCGATGCGTTCAAAAGAAGAAGCCAACGATTATCGTTACTTCCCAGATCCTGACTTGTTGCCCGTCGTCTTAGACGACAGCTTCATAAGCGCTTGCCGCGATGCGCTGCCAGAACTTCCTGAAGCCCGGAAAGCACGATACATCAACGACTATGGAATCACTGACTACGATGCAGGGGTCTTGGTCGCTGATCGTGATGTTGCTGATTATTTTGCTGACGTCGCCAATACATCTGGCGAAGGCAAGCTTGCTGCCAACTGGGTGATGGGCAGTGTATTGGCCGAACTGAATCAAACAGGTGGGGCCATCACTGACTTTGCAGTGACAGCAAAACAATTGTCAGATCTCATCGCTCGAATTAAAGACAATACGCTCAACTCAAAGACAGCAAAAACGGTGTTTGAAGCGCTACTCGCAAGCGAAGGTGAAGTCGATGCCATCATCGAGTCCAAGGGCCTCGTTCAGGTGACAGACACTGGCGCAATTGAAGCGATTGTGGATGAGGTCATTGCAGAAAACCCAGACCAAGTCGCTAACTACCGCGCAGCACCTGAAGACAAACAAGGCAAGATGCTTGGATTCTTTGTGGGCCAAGTGATGAAGAAGTCACAAGGGAAAGCGAACCCTCAAGCTGTGAATCAAATTTTGAGCGCAAAGCTCTCAGGCTGATCCACACACTGGGCAAGCAGGGTCCTTCCGGTAACGGAAGGACTTCCATTCCATGGTCTTTGCATTAAACCGCGTGAGTCGACCAACCAGCCGATCCGGCCAACCAAGCAAGACACCCAAGACTTCGACTGCCTGAAGGGTGCCCAACGTCCCGACCACGGGACCTAGCACTCCGGTTTCTGCACACGTCGGTTCGATTTCTGGAACATCTGGTATCAAACAGGCATAACACGGATTATCCGAATCACGAGGGTCGATTGTTGTGAGCTGTCCCTCAACTCCCAATGCCGCCGCAGAGACTGTCGGTACCTGATGCTTTAACGACAAACGATTGGCTAAAAACCGAGTCGCAAACCGGTCGGTGCAATCAGCAACACATTGGGCGCCTGAGACTGCATCATCGACATTCTGATCATCTGCGTGCGCGCCAATGACATCGATTTCGATCCAAGGATTGATTCCAAGAATTCGCTCTTTTGCAGAGTCGACTTTCAATTGGCCGAGGCTCGTTTGACTATGTATGACCTGACGATGCAGATTGGTTTCATCAACCGTATCACCATCGACAAGCGTTAATCGGCCGACGCCAGCAGCTCCAAGATATAACGCTAACGGACTGCCAAGACCACCGAGACCAAGAACCACAACATGAGATTGTTTCAGACGATCCTGACCATCCACATCGACATCTGACAAGAGAATCTGTCTTGCGTAATGCAGTAGTTCTGAATCTGTCATCATGGTCTTTGCATCCTCGTCACGCGATCTCTGCCAGCAAGATCTTGGTAAGTTTGAACTGACTGCCAACCCATATCGATCGCAAGCTTTCTCACATCATGGGCCTGTCGATGACCATGCTCAAGGCACAGCACACCACCGTCAACCAAATGCGCTAGGGCATCCGTTAAGATCCGCTCAATCACAGACAAACCGCTATTCTCTGCAAAAAGCGCCATCGCCGGTTCATGAGCGACCACATCGGCATCCACCTCCGGGTCATCATAGGCAATGTAGGGTGGATTTGCGGTAACCAGATCAAACTTAGAGAGCCCCTCAAACAGATCAGCCTGTTTGCACTCGACGCCTAACTGTAGAGTATTTGCATTTTGGATTGCACAGCGAACCGCGTCTTCTGACAAATCACTTGCGGTCACCGAACAGTGCGGATGCCGAGCCTTCATCGCAAGCGCCACAGCGCCAGACCCCGTGCAGAGATCGTGAACACATTGTATACCGCCATCTGAAATCAACGCTGAGGCAACCTCAACCAGAGTTTCGGTATCAGGTCTCGGAATGAGAACTTGAGAATCAACTGTGAGCCGCAGTCCATCGAAATAACTCACTCCAAGAATGTAAGCCAAAGGCTCGCCGGCAATTGATCGTTGTGCGATCTCAAGAATCTGCTCGGAGGTATCGTCAGCGATTGGGGCTTCAGCCGCGAGGATTTGCTCAGTGAGTGATAGGCCAAGCACCTCGGAGCAGACCAACTGCTGCTCACTGCGGGTCCATTTGGCCAATCGAACGCATTCGGAGCGCAGTAATTCGGCGAGCGTCATGCGCCCGTATCAAGGCCTGCCAAAAGCTCGGCTTGATACTCCTGAACAAGGGGATCAATGATTATCTGACAGGCACCATCCATCATCTCATCCAACCGATAGAGTGTGAGGTTAATCCGGTGATCCGTAACACGCCCTTGTGGGAAGTTATAGGTTCGGATGCGTTCAGAACGGTCACCTGATCCCACCAGCGACTTCCGCTCACTGGCTTCTTTTGCTTGTTGCTCTTGGCGTGCTGCATCCTCCAATCGAGCCTGCAATAAACTTAAAGCACGCGCCTTGTTTTTATGCTGTGAGCGTTCATCCTGACACTCCACAACGACACCCGTCGGAATATGCGTAATACGAATCGCAGAGTCTGTTTTGTTCACGTGCTGACCACCGGCGCCACTGGCTCGGAAGGTATCGATACGCAGATCCTTGGTATCAATAGTGGTGTCTGCCATCGGATCAGCTTCAGCCATGACAGCGACGGTACAGGCTGAGGTATGGATGCGTCCTTGAGACTCTGTCGCTGGCACACGTTGCACGCGATGCGCGCCAGACTCAAACTTCAAACGACCATACACCCGGTCACCCGCGACTTTCATGATGATTTCTTTGTATCCGCCAAGTTCCGCTTTTGATTCAGATAGGACCTCTGTTTTCCACCCTTGCGTTTCAGCAAATTTGAGGTACATCCGTGCCAAATCACCAGCGAAAAGTGCGGCTTCATCACCACCAGTCCCCGCTCGAATTTCAACAAATGCACTGCGAGAATCAGCTGGATCTTTAGGGATAAGCGCGACTTGTAGTTGAGACTCGAGAGTGTCTAATTCTTCACGGATATTCGGTAACTCACTCTCAGCGAGCTCTTTCATATCCGCATCATCACCATTGAGGTAGCTTTCAAGCTCGACGAGATCTGCACTCAGTAGTCGGCGTTTTTGCACCAATTGAACAACTGGCTCGATATCACTGTATTCCTGGGAAAACGCGACAAACTGGGTCTGATTACCAATCACCTCGGGATCGGACAACAAGGCTGCAAGTTCTTCATGTCGATCAACCAACTGGTCTAATCGGCTTAACAGGGATGGTTTCAATCCAAATCCTCAATATCATCTATCGTAAAGAGCCGATGGGTTGCTTCAATCAGCGATAAATCACCCTGCTCTGCAGCACTTCGCAACGCCACAGTCGGCGCATGCAAAAATTTATTGGTTAGGTTACGACTCAGCTGCTGAAGTACTTCATCAGCCGGCTTACCAGACTCAAGCGCTTTGATGGCTCTTGCCAATTCGTGTTCAGACAACTCCTGAGTGCTGTCTCTTAATTGCTTAATCGTATCAACTGCTCGGTATCCTCTGATCTCACGCTGCCAATCATCAAGCGCGTCTTTGATCAATTGCTCCGCATGCCGGGCCGCTTCTTGTCGCTGCTCAAGTCCCTCTTCGACGACAGCCTGCAAATCATCAACCGTGTACAAATACACCGAGTCGATCTCACCTACCTCTGGCTCAATATCTCGCGGCACGGCCAGATCCACCATGAACATCGGTTTTTGACGTCTCGCTTTTTGTGCACGCTCGACCATTCCCTTACCAAGGACATGCACCGGAGCCCCAGTTGAAGCGATCACAATATCGGCATGCTGAATTCGTTCGCCTAATTCGGTCAGTGGCCAAGCAAACCCATCAATGGATGCAGCCAACGTTTCGGCATTGGCAAGCGTGCGGTTCACCACATCAATCCCTCGTACGCCCTGCCCATTCAAGTGTTCTGCGACAAGCTGAATCGTTTCTCCCGCGCCGACCAATACCACTTTGCATGAAGAAAGGTCAGAAAAAATGCGGCTCGCTAAATTCACTGAGGCATAAGCAACAGAAACTGGATTACGACCAATCGCTGTTTCTGTACGCACACGTTTCGCGATAGACAACACTTTCGAGAACGCCTGTTCAAGCTCGGTGCCACATGTGAGCGCATCACGAGCAGTGCGAATCGCATCTTTAAACTGCCCGAGAATTTGCGGTTCACCCAATACCAACGAGTCAAGGCCAGATGCCACTCGCATCATGTGTTGCGCAGCCTTTAAGTCTTTGAAGGCGTAGATATGTGGAGCAAGCGCTTCGGCATCAACTGCATGAAAGCCCGCAAGCCAACGCACAATATCTGGTTCATCATCACCATCAATCGCTAAAAACAGCTCCGTCCGATTGCAGGTTGATAAGATTGCCCCTTCCCGGACACCTGGAAATTGCTGCGTCAACTGCGCCAATGCATCAGGCAGACGTGACGCATCAAATGCAACCTGCTCACGCAGTTCCACTGGCGCCGTGGTATGGTTAAGCCCAAGAGTTAGAAGAGCCATTTAGAAACAGATGAAACCCAAATCAAAACAGTGGCCGGATTGTAGCAGAGCTTGCGCGCTCTTGGTCTTACTTACGCTTGCAGGATGCCAGCCGGCTGGCACAGTGATGACGAAAGATCCAACATCGGGTTCGAGCGAAACCACTGTCACACAGCCTCATCGTGACATCCAAACTCCCTCAGGACTGATCTTACTTGCAGAGGCTGAACTGGCCCGAGGCAATGCAGACGCTGCTCTAATTCTCTACCTCAGAGCATCAAAACAAAGCACGAATATTGAAGTCGCTGAACGTGCCGCATTTTTAGCGCGACAAGTTGGATCGACCGAACAGATTGAGGATGCACTTACGCGCTGGAGTATTGTGGATCCAGAGTCACGCGGAGCGCTCGAAGCTTCGCTCATCTTCGCCGCAGAGAAAAGTCGCCTCGAAACACTTGAAGGCTCACTCACGCAGCTTTTGACTTTAGAACCTGAATACCGTGCCCATTGGTTTGCAAGTTTCTGGGCCGGACTACCATCTGAGCAACAAAATGATTTTCTCAATGTGCTGACTCGCGTTGCGAGTCGCTTCAACAATGGCTCACTCGCAATGGTGGTGACCGAAGCCAAAAACCGTACGGACCCCCAATCTGGAACAGAGTGGCTCGATCTATGGTTAAGCAGCCATCGGCCCACTGCAAACGTTCTCTTATTTAGGGCGCGTCTTGAACTCCCTGATCGGACAGCAGCGATTCGGTTTATTGATCAATTTCCTGATGTCTCAAGTGATCTGAATATTCGTGCCCAGCTCGCACGTTGGCATGGTCTTGAGGGAAATAATGAGAAAGCGCTCAACATTCTGCGCTCCGTCATTAACGAGGATCAAAGCCGCTATCAGGATTTACTAACACTCGGATTGCTTGAAATGCAGTCTGACAATTTTGATACAGCAGAAGCGCGACTAAAAGCGCTCTTAGCGTCAGAGCAATATCGCTCCAATGCGTATTACCACTTGGGCGAGGTTGCTGTTCAAAAAAACCAAATCGATCTCGCTATCGATCGCTTTTTGCGTGTTGAACGGGGCGAGCTTGTAGTCGAAGCAAGAAAGCAACTGGCGAATCTTGCCATGCGCCAAGATAACCCCGATCAAGCACAGCGGTGGTTTTCGGAAGCGCGACTATTATTCCCCGAATTCAAGCACCAATTGTATCTCGCTGAAGCACAATTTCAGACTGCAAATAATATGGCGAGTAACGCCATTCCCGTGCTGACAGAAGCGTTATCTCGAGAGCCCGAAAGTGTCGAAATACTCTACACGCGAGCACTTGCGTTCGAGCAACTGGGCGATATTAATGGCGCCGAAATCGATCTGCGGAAAATCCTGGATTTAAAACCCAACGATCCCGATGCAATGAACGCACTCGGATACACCTTAGCCGACCGAACAGATCGCTATCAGGAAGCGTTGGCATTGATCGAAAAAGCACTAGAGCAAAAGCCAGAATCAGCAGCAATTCTCGATTCTATGGGTTGGGTCCTTTTGAAACTCGGCCGTTTTGAGGAGGCTGAACCCTACTTCGTGAAAGCCTGGGAAAAAAGTAAGGACCATGAAATTGCTGCTCATTACGGAGAACTACTTTGGTTGCTAGGAAGGCAACAAGAGGCGCGAGAAATTTGGGAGATGGGCTATGAATCCAACCCAGAAAGTGACAAGATTCGCGCCACGATACAACGGTTAACTCACTCGTGAAGCATTTTTTACTCACTCTATTCTTAAGCCTTACTTTGGCAGGTTGTTCATTAATGCCTTGGTCGTCTGATGACGATGCCGAGGTGTTGACGTTTTTGCCTGCCGATCAATTAAATCAGTGGGATCTCACCGCGAAGTTTTCTGTATCAAACAAAGACGGCACCGAATCAGGGAGTATTCGTTGGATCTTAAATCCAGATGAAGAGCGACTCGACGTTCTATCTCCGACAGGATCGGTTGTAGCTCAGCTCACCATGACAGAGTCGGAAGCACGACTGAAGACCGACGATCGAGAAACCGTCGCTAAAGATGCTGACACTTTGTTCAAAGACGTCATGGATATTTCGCTCCCGGTCAATGCGCTCAGATTCTGGGTACGAGGTCTTGATGCACCAGATCTCCCGCTTGAGTCCGTCGAAAAAGACGGCGAAGGCCGTATTACAGAACTCTCTCAAGACGGTTGGAAACTCGCCTACAACGGCAACATATCAATCGAATCAGGCTCGCATCGCTTCGAAGTTCCCCGTCGCCTCACAGCAACTCGTGGCGACATTGAAATCCGCTGGGCCAGTACAGAATGGCAGGCAACCGTTCAGTAATTCATCCCTCGGATGTACTTGAGGGCGGTTATCGAGCCGCAGCTCCTGCAAAGATCAATCGTTTCCTGCATATCGTTGGTCGCCGTGAAGATGGCTACCATTTGCTCGAAACAGGTTTTCAATTTGTGGATTGGTGCGACTGGATCCATTTTCGAAAGACAGACACCCCTGGCATCCAGATTCTTAAAGACCCGATGATGCTGGGAGTCGACAACTTAGTTTATAAAGCAGCCTCTCAATTACTCCATTCGACACCGTGTGGCGTCGAGATTTTGATCGAAAAAAATCTACCGACCGGAGGTGGACTCGGTGGTGGTTCCTCTGATGCCGCCACAACACTTGTCGCACTGAATCAGATTTTTGAGCTGGGTCACACAAACGAGCAACTCCAAGCTCTCGGATTGAGTCTTGGCGCGGATATTCCTGTTTTCATCTATGGCAGAAGTTGTTTCGCCTCAGGAGTCGGGGAGGAGTTTGATCCAATCGATTGGCCAGGCAAACACGTTTTAATCGCGAATCCGAATATTCATGTGTCGACACAAGCTATTTTCCAGCATCCAAAGTTGACACGAGATACCCCATCTTGCAGAATCCGCGCCTCGCAGTTGGATACAACGCACAACGATTGCGAAATAC
>CAJXTO010000007.1 GCA_913061245.1 uncultured Oceanospirillales bacterium | reverse complement strand
ACAATGGCGCCTGGAGTCATGTCGATGTCGTTAAGACTCTGTTCAAAGAGTTCTGCGAAAGTTTCGCTCATTCAAATGTCCTATTTTTTCGGCTTTAAGCCGTCCGCCTGATCAGCCCAAACGGAGTTGGTTTTTGATTTCAGTGCGCGTTTTTTGCTGATGTCGCCACTCAAATCTCACATGTGCTATGCCAAGCCCTTTGCTCGACATAGATCTCGTACATCTGCCACTACTTCAGCAGCTGTTTTATCTGAACTATCAATCACGTACGCGTCGTCGGCCGGCACAAGAGGTGCAACCTTACGCGTCCGATCCCGGACGTCCCGAATTTCGAGGTCGCGTAGTATAGCGGAACGCTCAACTGTTTGACCAGACTGAATTAATTCTAAATATCGGCGTTCAGCACGTACTTCCACACTCGCATCCAAAAAGATTTTTAAATTGGCATCGGGAAATACAATTGTTCCGAGGTCGCGACCGTCGCCAACAAGGCCTGGAGCCCTTGCCTGGCGGCGCTGCAAACCCATCAAAGCCTCACGAACAGGTGGATGAACAGCAACTTGGCTTGCAGCATCAGCGACCGCTTGAGTTCTCAACTGATCACCGACAGAAACGCCATTCAGTACGATTTCAGTACCTTCAGCGTTGTATGGAAAACTCAAATCAAGGGAGTTTGAGAGAGAAACTAGGGAATCAATATCATCGAGCTCAATCTGCGCATCTGTCGCAGCCAACCCTAAAATTCGATAAATCGCACCTGAATCCAGCAAATGAAATCCAAGTTCCAGCGCAATCAGACGCGCCGCTGTACCTTTACCAGCACCACTCGGTCCATCGATTGTAATAACGGGCACTGTCACGAAGAGACCGTTAGCGGGAAACCTGTTTCACGAGCCAGTCCAACGAAATTTGGAAAACTAGTCGCAACATTGGCGCAGTCATTAACGACAACGCCGCCTTCACTTAAGAGCCCAGCGACGCTAAATGCCATTGCGATCCGGTGATCCTCATGCGCTTCGACGTGACCACTTCCAAAACGGAAGTCAGGGCCACCACCTTGAATCACTGCACCATCCGGAGTGCCTTCAATCGATACGCCAAGAGCCTTGAGGCCATCAACCATACTTTGAATGCGATCAGACTCTTTAACCCGCAACTCTTCGGCTCCAGTTACACGTGTCTGACCGCTCGCACAGCAGGCAGCGACAAACAATACTGGAAACTCATCGATTGCCAGTGGAACCAAGCCTTCAGGAACATCGATACCTTGCAAAGGCGCATAACGAACACGCAAATCAGCAACAGGCTCCCCACCAACTTCGCGTGCATTTAGCACTTCGATATCCGCACCCATGAGCTTCAGAATCTCGAGGATTCCAACGCGTGTTGGGTTGATCCCAACATGAGACAGGGTTAAGTCAGACCCTGGAACGATCGATGCTGCAACTAAGAAAAATGCTGCCGATGAAATATCCGAAGGCACATCGATGTGGCAGGCAGTCAATCGCCCTCCACCAGTCACAGAAGCAGTCGCCCCTTGGCGTTTCACCGGATAACCAAAGCCTTGCAACATACGCTCTGTATGGTCTCGTGTGGGCGCCGGCTCAGTCACACTGGTCTCACCGTCGGCATACAAACCAGCCAACAGCAGAGCAGATTTCACCTGAGCACTCGCCACTTGCATATCAGTGTGGCAACCCGCCAATGATTGACCACCAGAAATTTTCACGGGCGGAGTACCATCGTCCGAGGTTGTGATCACCGCACCTAGCTGCGCCAACGGCTCACTCACGCGACGCATTGGTCGACGTGACAGCGAAGTATCCCCGGTTAACTCTGAGTCAAACGTCTGACCAGCCAAAATACCGGAGAGTAGACGCATCGAGGTCCCTGAATTGCCCATGTAGAGAGGCGCTACAGGTGCTTTCAGACCATCTCGCCCAACACCATGAACCGTGACTCGCCCCTCGGTCGGGCCATCAATTTGGACCCCCATATCCCGAAACGCTTGAACAGTTGCGATTGCATCTTCGCCTTCAAGAAACCCATCGACAGTCGTGACGCCATCAGCGAGCGCCCCCAACATAATTGAACGGTGTGATATTGATTTATCACCTGGAACACGGATCGTCCCTGTAATTCCCTGGTGCGCTTCAGTAATCGTAAAAACAGAAGGATGAGTCTCCGTCACCGGATGAGCTCCTTGATCAGTCAATGATGAAAATAATGTACGCGCAGCTCGCGCCCGCTCGAAACTACGCATGATCCACTCGCCATCGCCTTGAGCGATCGCCTCACGCAGTTCATTTAGCCGCCCTGCAAACCGGTCGATTCCCAAAATGATTGCCTGTTGATTTGCGAGGCTAATATCCCGCCACATCGTCGGATCGCTCGCAGCGATTCGGGTGAAATCCCGAAAGCCACCTGCGGCATAACGGAAAATTTCTAAATGCTCATCGTCATCCGAAAGAGCGTGCACAAGATTGAACGCTAATACATGCGGTAGATGACTCGTCAAAGCAAGGACTTCGTCATGGCGCTCGGCATCCATTTGTGAGACCGACGCACCCTGGGTTTCCCAAAAAGACGACACCATGCGGATTGCATCGGAGGCTGTGTTGCTATCGGGGGTCAAAATCACTTGATGATCGACGTACAAGTCCGGATTCGCTGCATCGACACCACTTTGCTCACTTCCAGCAATCGGATGACCTGGAACAAACCATGAGGGTGTCGAGCCACATACGGAGGCGATGTCTCGAATGACACTACCTTTCGTCGATCCTGCATCTGTCACCACAGACTTGGGATTACGCACCGCATCGACGTCCTTAAAAACTGAAAGGAATTGCCCCATGGGTACGGCAATCAAGATGAGATCTGCGTCTTTTACAACACCGGCGATCGAATCGACACTTTGATCAATCAAACCTTTAGCGAGCGCTTGCTGACGCGTCGCTTCAGTCCTTGAGTAGCCAGCTATCTTCCAGTCTTGCGTGCGCTTTTTGATGGCTGCACAACAGGATGCACCAATCAAACCGAGCCCAATGACCGCGAGTTGTTTCATAAAACGGCTCTTGGATATGATCCCAGTATTTTAAGCTCTGCAGATTGCGCACGAATATCATCCAAAAATTTCTGGATTGGCGTGTCGTCTACATGCCCTTTGAAATCAATAAAAAATCGATATGACCAGATTCCTGAATGTGATGGACGCGATTCCAAACGCGTCATATCGATACCATGACGCTCGAATGGTTCGAGCAATCGATACAGCGCACCCGGTTCATTTTTAACCGACACAATAAGCGATGTTTTATCACGCCCAGATGGCTCCGTGGTTTGCTTGCCGATCACTAGAAAACGCGTCGTATTGACCGGACCAGCCTCTATTGACCCAGCTACAAGAGTTAAGCCATATGTCTCTGCAGCGCGCTCTCCCGCCACTGCAGCAAATCCATCATCCGGATGAGACTCTGACACTAATCGAGCCGCTTCAGCATTGGACGAGACCGTTTGACGCTCAGCATCAGGACAGTTCGCATCAAGCCATAGCCGACACTGAGCCAAACTCTGTTGGTGCGAGAAGATGGTTTTCACAGATGACACATCGGTACCTGGTTTCACCATGAGGGCTTGGTGAATACGCATTTCGACTTCGCCGCAAATCACAAGTGGTGAGTCGAGGAAGCATTCCAAGGTGTGCGTCACCATCCCTTCGGTCGAGTTCTCGATTGGAACGACGCCGTAATCCAGATTGCCCGCATCAACATCGCGAAACACTTCTGAAATCGTTGTCAGTGGACGCGTATCCACAGCATGACCAAAATGTTTCAGCGCGGCCGCTTCTGTGAATGTGCCAATTGGCCCCAAATATCCAACAGCCAATGGTCGCTCAAGCGCCAGACAGCCTGACATAATTTCCCGAAAAATGCGGGCAACTTCTTCTTTCGGTAATGGACCTTCATTACGGTCCATGACGCGTGCGAGGATCTGTGCTTCACGCTCTGGGCGATAGTAAACAGGAGCCTCACCAGAAGTGGCCATTTCAGCCTGTTTAACTTCAGCCACACGCATCGCGCAATCGGCTCGCGCATTGATCAACTTTTGAATCTGTTGGTCAATCGCATCAATCTCTTCACGTATTTTTAAGAGTTCTGGATTCACACTCATGCGGCCGCCCTCTCAAATTCACGCATAAATTCAGTCAGTGTATCGACGTCAGCCTGCGTAATTGCGTTGTAAATCGATGCGCGCATACCACCAACACTCCGATGCCCTTTCAAGTTCAGAAGGCCGGCATGTTGAGATGCTTCGATAAACTTCGAATCCAGAGACTCATCCGACAACACAAACGGAATATTCATCCAGCTTCGGCAATCGTGAGCGACTGGATTTCGGTAGAGAGAACTTGCATCAATCACTTGATAGAGACTTTCAGCTTTCTGGCGATTGATCGTCTCAACAGCAGCTACCCCGCCAAGGGATTCCAACCACTCCAAAACTAATGAAAGCACCCAAACAGGGTAAACAGGCGGCGTGTTAACCATGGAGTCATTAGCTACCTGGCTTTGATAATCCATCAGGCCGGGCGTCAATGGCTGACACCCTTTCAGCAAATCCTGTTTCACAACAACGATTGTCACGCCAGCTGTTCCCAGATTTTTCTGCGCGCCTGCGTAGATCAAATCAAATTCATGAATTGGCATCGACCGAGACAACAGATGCGATGACATATCAGCAACCACCGGAATTCCAAGGTCTGCCAAGGAATCAAACCACTCCACACCATGGATTGTTTCATTGGTGCAGATATGAAAATACTTTGCATCAGCCGGTAACTGCCAGGTGTCACGCGCAGGCATGGTCGTGAAATTGGTTTCTTTGGAAGACGCAACTTCAACGATATTTCCGTATTTTGCCGCTTCTTTAATCGCTTTTTGAGACCATGCTCCGGTCGTGAGATAGGCTGCTGACTCATTGGGAGCAAGAAGATTCATTGGGACTTGTGAAAACTGGAGAGTCGCACCGCCTGGCAAAAACAAAACCCGGTAGGCATCGCCGATACCTAGCAGCGACTTCAATCGCGCCTCTGTCTCTTCAAACAGACGGACGATTAAACGATCCCGATGGGAATGTTCCATCACAGAAATCTTCGAGCCCTGAAAATCGTGTAGTTCAGCGCTGATTCGATCCAAAACGGGGAGCGGCAAAGCCGCAGGCCCAGAGCAGAAATTAATCGGCCGACTCATCGCCCGTCTCCACATCAGACTCATCGATCACGACATCATCATCCGATTCGATTTCGCTTTCTGACAAAGGATCAACCGGTGGTTCCGAGACAGCATCAACACGAACCAGTTGCTCGCCATCAGTCAGTCGAATCAGTGTAACGCCTTGGGTATTTCGGCCAAGGACGGAGACATCCTGACACGGTGTGCGTACCATCGTTCCGCCATTTGTGATCAACAATAAATCATCGTCATCGATTACTTGCGCAGCACCAACCACCTGACCATTACGATCAGATGTCTGAATACCAATCACACCCATCGCACCGCGACCTTTACAAGGGAATTCACTGACCAACGTCCGTTTACCGTAGCCGTTCTCGCAGGCAAGCAACAATGTTGCTTCATCATCAGCAACGATCATTGCGACAACAGCCTCACCCGTTTCTTTCAGGCGAATACCACGGACACCACGGGCCTCACGACCCATTGGACGCACTTCGGTTTCATCAAACCGTGTGACCTTACCATTTGAGTTCACCAGGATGATGTCACGGGTACCGTCAGTAATTGACGCCCCAACCAACGTGTCATCTTCATTGAATTCGATCGCCCGAATCCCTGACGCTCGTGGCCGGGCAAATCGCTCAAGAGGAACTTTCTTCACAGTACCGCGTGCTGTCGCCATGAACACATAACGGCCTTCACCCTGATCATCTTCACCCAACGGCAACACCGCAGTTACGCGGCCGCCACCTTCAAGTGCATCGATCATATTCACAATCGGCTTACCACGCGCATTACGGCTTGCCTGTGGGATTTCATACACCTTCAACCAATGCAAACGGCCAGTATCAGTGAACAGCAGTAACGTATCGTGAGAATTTGCGACAAGCAGCAAATCGACAACGTCTTCATCTTTCAAGTTGGTAGCGCTCTTACCTCGACCGCCACGGCGTTGCGATTGATACGAAGCCAAAGGCTGTGTTTTCGCGTAGCCAGTCTTTGAGAAAGTAACGACCATATCTTCGCGAGGAATCAAATCTTCTGTCGACAACGAGAGGTGAGACTCGATGATTTCAGAACGTCGTTCATCACCGAACTGATTTCGAACAGCTTCGAGCTCTTCACGAATCACTTCGGTCAACTTTGCCGGATCCGCCAAAATTGCTTCACGCTCGGCAATATCTTCAAGAATCGATCCGTACTCTTCGAGCAATTTCTCAATTTCAAGACCTGTCAGACGATGGAGACGCAAATCCAAAATTGCCTGAGCCTGCTGTGGGCTCAAATGATATTTACCATCGATGAGACCGAAACCTTCCGGCAGGTCATCTGGACGTACCCCGCCAGTACCAGCGCGCTCAAGCATTTCAGTCACTGAACCAGGCGCCCATGAAGTTGCAATCAACCGTTCTTTTGCAATCTGCGCGTTGTCTGAGTTCTTAATCAATTCGATCACGGGATCGATGTTTGCTAAAGCAACCGCCTGTCCTTCAAGGATATGGCCCCGCTCGCGTGCTTTTCTCAACTCATAGATGGTCCGGCGCGTAACAACTTCGCGACGATGGCGGATAAAGCACGAAAGCATCTCTTTGAGATTCAACGTCTTCGGCTGACCATCGACAAGCGCGACCATGTTGATGCCAAAGCTCGACTGCAATTGCGTCTGGCTAAAGAGATTGTTCACGATAACCTCAGGCGTCTCACCGCGACGCAAATCGACAACGATCCGCATACCGTCTTTATCAGACTCATCACGCAGCTCGGTGATGCCTTCAATCTTCTTGTCTTTAACGAGCTCGGCGATTTTTTCAATCACACGTGCCTTGTTGACCTGATAGGGAATCTCAGTGAATACGATTGATTTTTTGTCTTCGCCTTCGATGTGGAATTTCGAGCGCATGATCACTCGACCACGACCTGTCGCGTAGGCTTCTCGCAGACCTTCCAAGCCGTTAATCAGTGCGCCAGTCGGAAAGTCAGGCGCAGGAATAAACTCCATCAAGTCGGTGACTGAAATCGTCGAATCATCAAGATATGCCAAACAACCATTAATGACTTCTGTCAGGTTATGAGGCGGAATATTAGTTGCCATACCAACGGCGATACCAGCAGAACCATTGACCAGCAGGTTCGGTATTTTGGTTGGAAGTACATCAGGAATCTTTTCCGTTCCGTCGTAGTTTGGAACGTAATCAACAGTTTCTTTATCCAAATCCGCCAGTAGTTCGTGCGCAATCCGCTCCATCCGAATCTCGGTGTAACGCATCGCTGCTGCACGGTCACCATCGACTGAGCCGAAGTTACCCTGACCATCAATTAGTGGATAGCGCATCGAGAAAGGCTGCGCCAATCGGACGATCGTGTCATAAACCGCAGAATCACCATGCGGGTGGTATTTACCAATGACGTCACCGACAACACGCGCGGACTTTTTATATGCTGCGTTCCAGTTGTTACTTAACTCACTTTGCGCATAGAGCACTCGACGGTGGACGGGTTTTAAGCCGTCGCGCACATCCGGTAACGCTCGCCCAACGATGACACTCATCGCATAATCGAGGTAACTGGTTTTGAGTTCGTCTTCAATATTGATTGGTAAAATTTCGCGTGCCGAATCTGACATGGATGGTGGGCTATCCCTAGAATGTTCTTAAACGTCCGATGATACCATGATCAGTCTAAAAACGGTCTTCTTCTGTGCGTATTCAGACACGGCCTGTATCATCTCACAATAGAAGCATACGAAACCCCATAAGGAACGCTTGGAACCCGCATGACAACAGTGGTTGACCCAAAAGAAGTAACTAAATTCAATCAGATAGCACGAAGCTACTGGGACCCAGAAGGACCGATGCGCGCTGTGCATCAAATCAATCCATTACGGATTGACTTCACAGAGTCTTTTTACCCACTGCAAGATGCCAAAGTGTTAGATGTGGGTTGTGGCGGTGGGCTTGCGTCTGAAGCAATGGCAAAACGCGGAGCTTCTGTCACAGCGATTGATGCTTCACCTGACATGTTAAAGACCGCAAAGCTCCATGCGCTCGAGAGTAATTTAACCATCGACTATATCGAATCACATGCCGAAGCAATGGCAACCACTCATGCTGGCATATTTGACGTGGTGACCTGCTTTGAAATGATCGAGCATGTGCCCGAACCCATGGAAACGCTCAAAGCACTCTCAGCACTTGTCCGGCCAGGCGGATGGCTCATCTTATCAACGATTAACCGGACGCCAAAAGCCTACCTTGGGGCTGTTGTCGCTGCTGAATATATCCTCAACTGGGTACCCAAAGGGACTCACGATTATGCGCGCTTCTTGAAGCCATCCGAACTTGCAAGCGGCTTAAGACCTCACGGGCTTGATATTGAATCCATTGAAGGCGTTGTCTATCAACCCTTGTATCAACAGTTCACACGCTCGACCAAGGATCTCGACATGAACTACCAACTTGCCGCAAGGAAACGTTCATGAGCGAACTCATCGATGCAATGGTTTCAACGCTGAAATCAAACCCACAATTCACTGATAGAGTTATCTTGGTCACTGGAGCAACAGCAGGTATCGGCCGTGCACTTGCGCTTGAGCTTGGTAAACGTGGTGCGACCGTCGTCTTACTTGGACGCAATGAATCAGAGTTAGACGCTGTGTATGACGCAATCATCGAATCAGGCGGGCCCACGCCTGCAATTGTTCCCTGTGATCTCGCAACGCTTACAATTGAGCAGTCAGAAGCGCTGGCAGAACACATCAAGACTCACTTCGGTCGACTCGACGGATTGGCTCATATCGCGGGCGTTCTAGGGGGACGCGAACCGATCCAATCACACCGCCCCACACAATGGAACCAAGCGATCCAAATTAATTTGACCGCGGTCTTCCAACTGACACAGGCCCTACTTCCATTACTCGATGAATCTCCATCAGGCCGGATTGTGTTTGCAACATCCAGCGTGGGAATTCGTGTTGAAGCCTATTGGGGGGCGTATGCCGTCTCAAAAGCTGGCCTCGAAATGTTTGCTGGAATTTTGAGCCAGGAGCTTGAAAACACATCGAACACTCGCGTATTCACAGTCAATCCCGGTGGTACACGAACAAAAATGCGAGCCGAGGCAATGCCCGGTGAGAATCCAGCAACACTCCCGAGCGCGGAAGTTGTCGCTGATGCGTTCTTGTATGGATTAACCGAAGATGCGGGGGACTTCCACGGAGGCCGTGTTAACGCCCGCGACCTGATGGACGCTTTGGGGACGTGGAAGGCTTCGTAGCACCCTGGGTGGGCTTTCGAGGAGCTGCTTTTTTCGACAAACGACGCCGCACATCTTTCAATTCCTGCGGCGTCATTTTCGGAACGGGCAAACTCGGGAGCTCAACAAGCTTACTCAAATCATCGACTTCTTTCTGCCCAAGTTCCACGAAGTGGCCTTGCTTTAAAAACGATGGCAAAAAGATACATCCGTAACGCACGCGCTTTAGCCGGTTCACCTGTAATCCTTGGCTTTCCCACAGCCTGCGCACTTCACGGTTACGACCTTCCATCAACGCAACATAGAACCATTGGTTCCGACGATCTGGATCAGCTTCTGGATGCCTCACAATATCGGTAAATCGCGCGGGGCCATCGTCCAAGATAACGCCATCAACCAAACGTTGAAGCTGCTCTTCTTTCACATCTCCGTGCACGCGAACGAGATATTCGCGATCAATACCACTTGAGGGATGCATCAACCGATTCGCTAATTCACCATCTGTGGTTAGGAGAATCAAACCTGACGTATTGATATCGAGACGACCAACTGCAATCCAGCGACCTTGGGCAATTTTAGGAAGTCGGTCAAATATCGTCGGACGCCCCTCGGGGTCACTCCGTGTACACACTTCGCCCTCGGGCTTGTGGTAAGCGATGACCAACCGTGCTTGCTCAAACAATTTCTCTGTCGGCACCGGCTTACCATCAAAAACAACTTTGTCGTCTTTCTCGATTTTGGTTCCAAGTACAGCAATCGACCCATTCACCGATACCCGCCCTTCGGTAATGGCTGTCTCAAGCATCCTGCGAGACCCATAGCCTGCTCTGGCTAGTGCTTTTTGAAGTCGTTCACTCACTCTAATTGTCCATTTGGTCGAGAAGATCCTCTGCCGGTGTGGCGACGAGATCTTCTGCATTCGGTAATTCTTCTAGAGATTTCAACCCGAAATCATTCAAGAACTGGGTGGTTGTCGCCAGCAACGCCGGGCGTCCTGGTACCTCTTTATGCCCCACCACTGTAATCCATCCGCGCTCTTCAAGCGTACGGATAATTTGTGTATTCACAGCAACACCACGTACCGCCTCGATTTCACCACGTGTAACCGGTTGACGATATGCAATCATTGCAAGCGTTTCTAGAGTCGCTCGTGAGTATTTCCCGGGCTTCTCATCGGTTAAGTTCATTATGTAAGGGGCGAGCGCGTCAACTACCTGGAATCGAAATCCACCAGCCACCTCAACTAATCTGACCGCTCGGTCTTGATACTCATCCGCGAGACTCGCAAGTGCCTCACGTAACATACCTTCAGTTGGCGCTTTTTGATCGCCGAAGAGTTTTTTCATTTGATAAATACTCATCGGCTCTCGACTTGCGAAGAGGGCACCTTCAAGAATTCTCTTCAAATCAATATCAGACATCTTGGCTCGCTCTTCGGATATAAATTTGGCTTCCAGGAGCAGCTTGAATCAAAGCACACAACCCTTCACGAACGAGCTCCAAGATGGCGAGGAACGACACGACAACGCCGGCCCGGCCCTCATCTACCGAGAACAAATCTGACAATGTCAATTCCGCACGATCTCGTAGCTTCATCAACACCTCACTCATTCGTTGTCGGGTCGAGAGTGGTTCCCACTCAATTTGATGCGCCGAGGATAAGCGCGCTCTTGCCAATAACTCACCAAAAGCGAGCACTAATTCAGACAAATCAACCTGAGGTGGCGCCGTGCGCTCATCGATATCCGGTTTTTGGGCCTCAGCCACTTGGAAGTCACGGTCGACGCGAGGTAACTCATCCAATGCCTCAGCTGACATTTTGACTTTTTCGTACTCTAAAAGTCGCCGAATGAGTTCCGCTCTCGGATCCTCTTCTTCATCCTCATCAGAACCCACTGGTCGCGGTAGAAGCGCACGAGATTTAATTTCGGCAAGCATCGCAGCCATCACTAAGTACTCTGCTGCCAGCTCAAAGCGCATGGCTTCAAGCAAACCGATATACCCCATGTACTGCCGAGTAATCTCAGCAACGTTAATTTGGATAATATCGAGGTTTTGCCGACGGATCAGATACAACAGCAAATCAAGCGGACCCTCGAACGCATCTAAGATGACCTCGAGCGCGTCTGGTGGAATGTACAGGTCTTCAGGAAGCTGTGTTAAAGGCGAACCTTCAACCACAGCTAACGGAAGTTCACCCTGCACATGTGTGATCACCGGTAACTGAGTCCCATCGCTTGACGCACTTCATTCAACGTTTGTCGCGCATCATCCTCAGCCTTTTCTGCACCCTCAATCAAGATCGATCGAACCATATCTGGATTCTCTTCATACGGCGCTGCCCGCGCGATGATCTGATCTTGCTCTGCGATCACTGCATCAATCACCGGCTGCTTACACTCAAGACAACCGATTCCAGCTGATGTGCATCCCTGTCGAACCCAATCTTTGGTCGCTTGATCTGAATACACTTCATGAAATTGCCACACCGGACATTTCTCAGGTGTACCTGGATCTGACAAGCGAACGCGTGCCGGATCCGTTGGCATCCGCTTCATCTTTGTTGATACAGAATCAGGATCTTCGCGAAGCCCAATTGTATTGCCATACGACTTGGACATCTTCTGACCATCTAGACCTGGCATTTTGGCGGCTTCGGTCAACAGTGCTTGCGGTTCAGGAAGAATAACCTTGCCGGTACCTTCGAGGTAACCGATCAAACGCTCTCGATCAGCCAGCGTAATGTTCTGCTGATCTTTCACCAGCGCTTGGGCGCGCTGCAAGCCCTCTTGATCACCATTTTCTAAATAAGCCTTCCGCAGCGATCGGTAAAGCTTCGCTCCTTTCTTACCCATTTTATCGCAAGCCGACTCAGCCAGTTCTTCAAAGTCTGGTTCACGGCCGTAGATATGGTTAAACCGACGCGCAATTTCCCGCGTGATTTCAACGTGAGCCACTTGATCTGCACCGACAGGAACATGGCCCGCTCGATAGAGCAAAATATCTGCACTTTGCAGGAGCGGGTAACCAAGGAATCCGTAGGTCGTCAAATCCTTATCGGCAAGCTTCTCTTGCTGATCTTTGTACGTCGGAACTCTCTCAAGCCATCCAAGCGGTGTAATCATCGAGAGCAGGAGATGAAGTTCTGCATGCGCGACGACTTGTGACTGGACAAACAAGGTCGCAGACCCAGGATTGACTCCTGCCGCTAACCAGTCAATCACCATGTCGGTGATCGCCTGATCAATACCACGTGTATCTTGGTAGTGAGTCGTTAAAGCGTGCCAGTCAGCTACAAAGAAAAAGCACTCGTACTCATGTTGCAACTGAACCCAATTTTTCAAAACGCCATGATAATGGCCCAAATGTAACCGGCCGGTGGGACGCATGCCTGATAGCACGCGATGGGACGGATCGACCCCGCTCAAATGTCACTCCTCAAATTGTGATCAAAAATGAATGATACCAAGGTTATGCCAGTTCGGAAAAAGCCGAAGCATCTCCCGCCCCTTGACGCGTTACCAATGGAATATCTTGTGTTAAATCGATGACTGTTGTTCCTTCAAAACCACAGAACCCACCATCAATCACCAAGTCCAACTGATGCCCCAACACCTCATTAATCTCATATGGATCGGTCATCGGAAGTTCCTCACCAGGGAGCATAAGAGTTGATGTCATCAGGGGCTCACCGACGTTCTCCAAAAGATCTAGCGCGATCCGATTGTCGGGGATTCGAATCCCGATTTGCTTCCGTTTAGGATGTAAAAGACGTCGCGGTACTTCACGTGTTGCTTCGAGAATGAATGTATAGGCGCCTGGCGTGTGAGATTTCAACAAACGATATTCTTGGTTTTCGACACGCGCATACACTGAAATTTCAGATAAATCCCGGCACAATAACGTGAAATTGTGTTTGTCATCGAGCCGACGAATCTGCCGAATGACATCAACGCCGCGCTTATTTTCTAATGCGCAACCAAGGGCATAACCTGAATCAGTCGGAAGCACCACGACGCCACCTTGGCGAATGGCGTCAGCCGACTGTTGAATGAGTCGTGCCTGCGGATTCTCAGGATGAATTGCGAAAAACTGTGCCACTGATGGCCTAACCCTTTGCTGTAAAAACGGTATGATGCCAGAAATTAACGGAAGCGCTCGATGAAACTACTACTCGATTTTCTACCAATCCTGATTTTTTTCGCTGTTTACAAGGTAACTGGTGATCTCATCACGGCAACCGCGGTGCTCATCCCAGTCACCATTATCCAAGTTGCCGCCGTGTATTGGTTAACCAAAAAACTCGAAAAAATGGCGCTTGTGACGCTTGCTCTCGTCATCGTACTCGGCGGTCTGACAGTACTTCTCAACGACGGATGGTTCATCAAATGGAAACCGACCGTGGTGAATTGGCTCTTCGCAGCAGCCTTTTTCGGCAGTCATTTCATCGGTAACAAACCGATTATTGAACGCTTACTCGGTCATGCAATTGCACTCGATTCCAAGCAATGGATCACTCTCTCATTTGCTTGGATCGCGTTCTTTATCCTGTCAGGTGTCCTTAATTTGATCGTCGCATACCAATTTTCAGAAGATGTGTGGGTCAACTTCAAACTCTTCGGTCTCTTAGGTCTCACCTTTATCTTCTTAATCATCCAAGGTGTATGGATCAGCAAGCACGGCTCAGAAGTTCAAGCTCAATCTGAGGACGATCACCATGCATAATCAATTGAAATGGGTGCTCGCATGCTTGATTAGCCTCCCATTAGTCGCCTTTGCAGAAACGGCATACATTACCGAGAAGCTCGAGATTCCAGTACGGTCCGGTGACTCTCGTGATTATCGAATCATTCGCTATCTCCAGGCAGGCGCACAAGTCGAGATTCTGCAAACCTACGAGTCGGGTTACACAAAAATCAGAGATGAACGTGGACGCGAAGGTTTTGTCCTCGGTCGCTACCTTGTGGATCGCGCACCATCGTTTGTGATCGCCGGCCGACTGGAAGCGGAAGTCGCCAAACAAAAAGAAACGATCAAGCGACTGAGACAGGATATCAAAGCCCTGACATCGCAAAATGAATCATCTGGTGAATCAGTCAAAGCGATCAAAGATCAGCTCGCCAAAAAAGAAGCTGAACTCAATGAGTTTTTAGCAACAGCAGGTGACTCAATCACGTTGAGAAATCGTTTAGTGGCTCTCGAAACTGAGCGCCAAGTGTTGCTTGCTGATAATGAAACACTGCGAGCAGAGAAACTCGCTGCCGGTGATGATTCATCGAAGAGTTGGTTTGCATTGGGCGCACTCACATTAGCCGCCGGTTGGTTTGTCGGTCTACTCATGCCTCGCGTCAGACGGTCGCGAGTTGATACGAATTTGTGAGACGCTACTCAACAATTACCCAAGCAGAGATCGATGCAACCGACGCGCATCGATCAACAGCGTTTAACGACTACTACTTCTCGATTACCGATCCCATTGGTGAACGCCAAACGATTTTTATCGAGGGGAATCACCTTCCCGAGCGGTTTCAATCACTCGAAGCAAACCAAACGATCCGCATTGGTGAAACCGGGTTCGGCACTGGCCTGACCTTTTTAGTCGCATGTGATCAATTTTTAAAACATGCACCGCAGAACGCCCGTCTTCAGTGGATTTCGACTGAACGTTATCCAATGAGACAGTCCGACATCACCAAAGCTCTCGGCGCACTCCCTCTCACCACTGATTTAAGGCAACTTGCTGACGATCTCTGTTGTGTGTGGCCCCAACTCATTCCAACCTGTCATCGACGGCTTTTCAAGGATGGTCGCATCACCCTGGATCTCCACTTTGGAGACTCTACTGACATAGTGTCCAATCTGTCTGGAATGGTTGATGCTTGGTGTCTCGATGGCTTCTCACCCGACAGAAATCCTGAGTCATGGACTCCGGCACTCTTTCAAGCGATTGCTGATCACTCACACAGTGGTACGACGCTGAGTACCTTCAGTGCCGCCCGAATTGTGCGCGATGGACTGTCCGAAGCCGGTTTTTCCGTCAGCAAAGTACCTGGATTCGGGGGAAAGAGAGAACGGCTCGTCGCACAGTTTTCAGGCTCAGCCAAGCAACTCGTATGGGCTCCAAAACAGCATATTGGTGACATGGGTCGTATTGCAATCGTTGGTGGCGGCCTCGCTGGCGCCTGGACGGCTCATGCATTTGCCAAACGTGGTATGCCCGTTACCGTATTTGAGAAAGAGTCTCCTGCATCAGGTGCATCAGGGAACCTCCAAGGCATCACCTATGCCAAGTTAAGTATCGAGGCCACCCCAAACAGCCTTTTACAACTGCAAGCTCTCGCACACTTAATGACCTGGTTTCAAATGTTTCCAGACAATGTATGGCAACACACAGGTGTCTTACTCCTCGCACAAAGCCCGAAAGAACAAGCGCATCAGGCCAAACTGTTGGAGGCACTCCCAAAGACTGATCCACTTTTAGTGTCTGTATCGCAAGCGGAGGCCTCAGGCCTATGTGGACAGAAACTCCGTTTTGGGGGATTGCACATACCAGCCGGCGGTTGGTTAAATCCAAAACAATGTGTCAACACATTACTCGATCATCCGCTGATCGAAGTGAAGTCGTATCACCAAATTCAATCAGTCGAATCGACCGACGATGGCTCGATGCTTCAGGTAACCACATCACCTGACCGAATGACGAGTCATCCGTGTGACCTTGTGATCTGGGCAAATGCGCGCGAGGCGAGTGAATTTGTTCAATTGCCGTTACCCCTGAAACCCGTCCGCGGACAAGTCACAACACTCAAGCAAACAACCGATATCAAGATGCCAATCTGCGGTGATGCCTACGTTGCTCCGGCATCGAACGGCGTCATGACATGTGGCGCAACCTACAGACCCAATTCAGACGATCTGACGGCAGACCCACAAGACGATCAAACCAACATCGACGCAATCAATCGACTCATGGATCGCACCTTATGGTGCCAAAACGACATACTCGATCGTCGAGTCAGCATCAGGACCGCAACGCCTGACTATGCTCCTGTGATTGGACAAGTGGCAGCTCAGAATGCATGGATCGAGTCGCTCGAACGCCTGCGTCATGACGCAAGCTTTGAACCAACGGAAGCGCTTCCATTTATCCGAGGCCAATACGTGCTTGCAGGTCTTGGATCGAGAGGTACTCTAACAGCACCAATGGCTGCTGAAATTCTCGTAAGCCAAGTGTTAGGAGAAGTCCTTCCGGTGGCCGAACATGCACGTCACGCGCTCGCTCCAGATCGCTTTTTAAGACGTAACCTCATTCGGAACCTTAGCTAAAGGGATTCCACCATGATCCGCTATCAAGTTTATCGCGACATCCATTCAATTGACTGTCGTAGGTCTTAGCAACTTGATCAACTCGCTTGGCAACACCCATCAACCAACGCTTGGACTTAAATGTACCGCGCTGAAATCCCCCGACACCCTCGTGATATGCCAAATAATGTCGGTAGGCATCAGATTTTGGTATTCCAGCAATCCGATAGGCTCGATCGACATACCACCCAATGAAATCTGCAGCATCGCGAAAATTATCGCGCTCAGCGAGGTATGAATTGGTATCCCGGCGGTAATCGCCCCAGGTACCGTCCTTCGCTTGAGGATAGCCATAGGCTGAGCTGGCTCTCGGTCCAGGGAGAACCCAAAGGATTTTTGTACGAGGCGGCTTCGCATCGGCCACAAACGACGATTCCTGACGGATGAAAGACAAAATCAGGCCCTCAGGGACATCCCATGAATCCGATGCGTCATTAACTGCATCGTACCAACCTGGCTTTTCAGCCAACATATTGCATGCGTTCTCAGTGTTTCTTGGAGGCGAGACTGCGCATCCGCCAAGCGTCAGTATCACGAAGAAAATGAACAGATTTTTCATGACTCACCCAACAACGCAATAAGCGCAGCCTCATCAATAACATCAACGCCCAAGCTTTCCGCTTTTGCCAACTTGCTACCAGCTCCAGGTCCTGCAACAAGCATCGTCGTCTTTGCACTGACTGATCCAGAAACTTTCGCTCCCAATGCTCTCAGTTTGTCCGATGCTTCATCTCGCGTCATAGTTTCTAATGTACCAGTTAAGACCCAGGTCTGCCCTGTGAGATCCGGTCCATCTTGAGATACCTCGACAGTGGCAATTGGCCAATGAACACCCAAGTCGATCAAATCCTGAATCACTGCACGATTGCGATCGACTTCGAAAAAGGCTCGGATGTGGGAGGCAACCACCGGACCAACATCTTCAACATCCATGAGTTCATCATGTGTTGCCTGAATAAGTCGGTCTAAGTCTCCAAATTCGGCAGCCAAGGTTCGGGCAGTCGCTTCGCCGACATCGCGAATGCCAAGCGCATATAAAAATCGCGCAAATGTCGTTTCTTTGGATTGGGCAATTGCTTGAATCACATTGTGTGCTGATTTCTCACCCATCCGATCGAGGCCCTCGATGGACTCTGCAGACAACCGATACAAATCAGCCGGTGTCGCCACCCATTCTTTTTCAATCAGAATCTCAAGTAACCTTTCGCCAACACCATCGATATCCATCGCTTTTCGCGACACAAAATGCTTCAGATGCTCAAGACGTTGCGCACGACAAATCAGTCCACCAGAACAGCGAATGACAGCCTCACCCTCGGCACGTTCAACTGGTGACTGACAGATAGGACACTCGGTTGGTATCGATATCGGTCTAGACACATCCGATCGCTGCTCTGTCATCACTCGAACAATCTGCGGAATCACATCGCCCGCTCGGCGAACCATGACCTGATCGCCCGGCCGCGCATCTAGACGAGCGACCTCATCAAAGTTGTGAAGCGTTGCATTTGATACTGTCACGCCACCGACAAACACAGGCTCAAGTCGGGCTACCGGCGTGATCGCTCCGGTACGACCAACTTGCACATCAATTGCTACCAAACGTGTCGCGGCTTCTTGTGCTGGAAACTTCCAAGCAGTAGCAAATCGTGGAGCCCGCGCAACAAAACCAAGCGCATTTTGAAGCGTCAACGCATCAACTTTGACGACCATGCCATCGATTTCATACGGCAAATCATCACGCCTCGCCATCAACGATTCATAAGCCGTCTCAATGACGCGAGGTTCGCCTCTGACAAGCCCGGGATTCACAGGGATACCTAAGTTTTTCAGTGCGTCCATCACCTCAGAGTGGGTGGTACCCAGGGGTTCTGACACTTCACCCAGGCCATAGGCATAAAACGAAAGTGGACGCGTTGCAACGATCGAAGGATCCAACTGTCGGAGACTACCAGCGGCAGCATTTCTTGGATTCACAAAGGTTTTCTCAGATGCCTCGGCAAGCCGCTGATTCATCGCTGCAAAGTCAGCTTTTTTCATAATGACTTCGCCGCGCACCTCGAGCACATCTGGGTAGTGTGATCCTTTAAGGGTCAGTGGAATTGAACGAATCGTGCGGACATTCTGAGTCACATTTTCACCAGTTTGACCATCGCCTCGAGTCGCCGCAAGAACAAGGCGACCGTGTTCGTACCGAATTGAAAGCGCCAAGCCATCAAGTTTTGGCTCAGCAGTCAAATACGGCGAGTCAGACTGATCCAGGCGATCTGTCATTCGTTCGACAAACTGTCGAAACTCATCCAAGTCAAACACATTATCAAGTGACAACATCGGGATCCGATGCGCCACCTCTTCAAATCCTGAGTCAGGCTTTGCACCCACGCGTTGCGTAGGAGAGTTTGGATCGAGGAATTCGGGATGCTCAGATTCAAGTCGCTTTAATTCAGCCAAGAGAAGATCGTACTGACTATCGCCGATGGTTGGCTCATCGAGCACGTGATAGTTGTAATCGTGTTGACGAATCTCCGTGACCAGATCACGGATGCGTTGCGCGACTATTTCTGTCATGAGCGCAATAGGTTTTGATGACCCGCTTGGGCTCTGGCCAAGTCGATCCATTCCTTTGAAATCGGCGTACCCTGTTGATCAAACACATCACCACCAATGTCTCTAGCAATTGAGCGCGCACCAGAAATAAGCTCATTCACAGCAAACACTGGATCGGCCTGTTTTGGCAACTCAGTGAATAAAAAGACAACCGGCGTATCGACCGATTTAGCATCTTCGTCAAATGTGCCTGGCTCAATACCGTTGACTAGTGAAAACAATGGATGCTCACTCTCATCCAAAGGGAAGCGCTGATACATGTGTGATTCAGTTCGCCGTAACCCTGCCCGCAAGCATGCCTTGTGTAAATTAATTCCTTCAAAGCGAGGTGAGCGGGCCGACTGAATACTGACCACGACCAAATCATCCATGGAATCCGCTGGCTCAGATTGAGGGGTTGGTTCCGACACATCACTCGGGATATCGACTGAATCTGATGACACCTCGAGCGTTTCTGGCTCCTGATTGCTCTCCGCTGATTTCTTCCCGAAACGCCCAAAAATACGACCCAATGTCGATCCTAATAGACCAGTTTCCTCAGGTTCTGCGATTGGCCGCGATACGGGTCCGTCGGCAAGGATCCGCATGTCTTCATCATGGTCTGCTGCTTCCGTATCGATCGACGGTTCATCAACCACGGGGTCAGATGGCTCTGCATCAGGCTGCTCATCCCACACAGGTTCAACACGCTCATCAATCTCCATCGACTCTTCGACCACAACTGTCTGTGGTTTAGGCTCGTACCCTTCAAAAAGAGATTCAGTCTGCGTATCAGTTTCAATTGGTGCTGCAAGCGTGTCGGTGTCTGCAGGCTTCATGGCCTCAGGCTTGATTTCACCAGCCCACAAATTCAGCTGGCTCGCATCTGTTGAATCAAATAACGGATCCGCATCAACTTGCGGCTCCAGCTCTTCTGGTGTGGCCTTCTTCACTGGGCGAGGTTTACTTACATCAGACCGCTCTGGTGATTCGGGGGGCGCAGCCATTAGGTCGAGCTTCAAACCCTCCCTTTTGTGTTTCAGGGTGCGACGTATGCCATCGGCTAACAGCCCTGCAATCAGGATTGCACCTAAAATTAGCAAATATTCACGTAACCCGAATTCCATGCGTCCCCTACTCAGTGGTGGCCAATTCAACAGCCCGTTCGATATCGACGGAAACAAGGCGTGAAACCCCTGGCTCCGACATGGTCACACCCATCAATTGCTCAGCACGTTCCATCGCAATTTTATTGTGCGTGATATAGATAAATTGGACTGACTGAGACATCTTAGCAACTGCGTCAGCATAACGCCCGACGTTCGCATCATCCAATGGTGCATCCACCTCATCAAGCAAACAAAATGGCGCTGGATTGAGTTGGAAAATCGCAAAAACCAAAGACAATGCGGTCAATGCCTTTTCTCCACCACTCAACAAATAAATACTTGAATTTCTCTTTCCTGGTGGACGCGCCATGATTGTTACACCGGTCGACAGAAGGTCTTCGTCAGTCAACATCAACCAGGCTTCGCCACCACCAAATAACTGTGGAAAGATTTCGCCAAATGATTGATTAATCGCATCGAATGTATTCCGGAACAAAGCGCGCGTTTCGCGATCAATTTTTCGAATCGCATCCTCGAGCGTTTCAAGAGCCTCAGTCAACTCGGCATGCTGATGGTCAAGCTCAGCTTTTCGCTCAAGCTCTTTCTGATATTCATCAAGCGCAACCAGGTTAATCGGGCCCAATCGTTCTATACGAGTCGCAATGCGAGCAAGCTCAGTTTCGGCAGCTTCTCGATTACCAAAGCGCAATTCAAATTCAACAAGATGCGCCTCAGACGCCTCTCGAGTCTTCAATTCACCCTGTAATCGATTCACTTCAATCTCAATTGCTTGCGCCTTCAACCGGATTTCACCAAGCGCTTGCGTCTGGGACTCTCGATCACGCTCAATGCCAGTACGTTCAGATTCAAGCAAACGAAGTAATTCATCTTTCTCGCTGAGTGTTTGACGCGCTTTGGTTAACTGCTCTTCTAGACGCTGACTTTCACTCACCGCCTGCTTTAGATCCTCTTCAGTTACCGCCGGCTGATTCGCCAACGACTGACGATTGGAGGCCAGCGTCTCGAGTTCGCTCTCAAGACTTGAAAGTTGACCTTGTAATCGCTCAATTTGTGTCTCTGAGCGTGACTTAATCCCAGACAGTCTCTCAACTTCAACGCGAAGGTCTGATCGTACATTCACAAGCTTATGTCGTTCTTCACGCAAGCGACTCAGCGACCCTTTATCTCCATCGAGCGATTGATGCAGTGGCGTCAGCTTTTCTTGCAGCGAACCTCTTAACTGAGTCACTTCGTCAAGCTGCATTGCGAGTTGTTTTGATTCTTGATTGATTTTCGCCTGCGCTTGAATCAATGATTCTTTCTCATGACTCAACCGTTCACGGCTTGCCGCAACTTCTTGATTCTTCGCCTCGAGACCCGCGATGCGATTCGACAACTGGACCGACTCTTTTTCGAGCTCTTGCAGTTCGTCTGTTTTCGCTTTCAGCCCTGTCGCGGCCAGATGACGCGATTCGCGGAGCTGTTCGAGCTCATGTTGAATCGCATCGACTGCATCAGAGGCTGTGTGCTTTGCTTGTTCAAGCCCAGGAAGCCGAGCTTTCAAATCAAGAATTCCCGTGGACTGTCCGGCGACTCGTTCGATCCACCCAGGCCCATAACGAAAACCTGTTTCTGTATAGCCCTCGCCAGAAGCAATATGTGGAGTCTCAGACTTTGACAGTTGCGCCGGAAGATTGTTGACGTACGCTGAGGACACCACGCGAACACCTGCTGGCAATGTATCAATATCGAGTGCATTGAAGTCGTCAGTAACAAAAGCGCCTAAAAGTTCTGGATAAGCCGCTTCAAAAGCAGAACGGTCGTCTTCTGGTAATTCAAGATGTTCTAACACTCGACCTTTAATTTGAGGGTGCTTTTCAACCCAAGCACTTGTCTCGCTATCATCAATACGCGATTCCGCAGCAATAATTCGTACGGCTTTTTCAAGCTCTGCTTCTGCACTTTGCAGAACACCTTTTTGCTCCCGGAGTTGCTCCTCCTGTTGCACAACAGACGCCTCAACTTCATCTCGCGCGCTCTGCAATTTGGTCCGCTCGGTTTGGGCAACGGCCAAGCGTTCGCTTAACGCTTCCCACTCACTTTGGAGTTCGGTAATCAACTGCGGGTCTGTATCTGAGAGCTGGGTTAACGCATGTTCGATTGCTTCAAGTCGTGACGTATCCTGTCTTTGTTGCCGCTCCAATCCCTGTTTTTCTGTTTCTAAACGGGTGATTTCTGATTTCACCCGTCCCAATTCACTGGCCAACTGACTACGCTCAGACTCTTGGGTCGTCAGACTGTGTTCAAACTCTGCGATCGATGAGTCGAGCCTACCCAGATCGACTTCAATTTTTTCAAGTTGAGGTTCGATCTGCGATTTCTTCTGATCAGCAACCACACCCTCTTCCATATCGCGCTCAATGAGGCTTTTCAGGTCAGTGATTTCTTTCGCAATACGTTCTTGATTGGCGGACAGCTGACGAACTTGTTGTTCATACGCTTCTTTATTGGCTTCTAAACGCGACAGAGTTGCTGCGTGGGTGTAATACGCCGTGTTTGCGGTATCCAGTGCCTGGTTGGCATCTTCCCTCGCAATCTGCGCATCAATGCGTGCACGTTCATTGGTGGATAATGAGGACGCAAGCTGATCGAGCTGTTTCTGACATGCATCTTTCGCATCCATCTCAGCCTGCTGTTTCTCTTTGTGCTCTTGCAACTGGTACCAAAATATCAGTGACTCAAGATCTCTCGATTCAGCTTTGAAAATTTTGTAGCGTTCTGCAGCGTCAGCCTGACGCTTTAATCGATCTAGCTGACGGCCGAGCTCATCTGACAAATCATTCAGGCGATCCAGGTTTTCACGTGTTCTTAAAATACGGCTTTCAGTTTCACGTCGACGCTCTTTATATTTGGAAACACCAGCAGCCTCCTCAACATAGGTCCGAAGCTCTTCAGGCTTTGCTTCGATGATTCGCGCGATCATGCCTTGCTCGATAATGGCATACGAACGAGGACCTAACCCGGTACCCAGGAAAAGGTCTGTTACATCGCGGCGGCGACAACTCGTTCCATTCAGGAAATATTTGGACTGCCCTTCACGGGTAACTTCGCGCTTCACTGCGATTTCAGCAAACTTCGCGTATTCCCCAGCTGCACGACCCTCGGTGTTATCAAACACCAGTTCGATCGATGCGCGAGATACTGGCTTACGACTGACTGATCCATTGAAGATCACGTCTGTCATTGACTCTCCGCGAAGATGCTTCGCGCTTGATTCACCCATCACCCAGCGCACAGCATCAATAACATTTGATTTGCCACAGCCATTAGGCCCGACAATCGCTGTCATATTCGATTGAAAAGGAACTGTCGTTGGGTCTACAAACGATTTAAACCCAGCTAGTTTGATACTTTTTAAACGCAACGATTTGAACTTCCACTTGATCTATATAGGAAGCTATCCAGTGCGCTCCAGAGTTTCAAGATATTTACGTTCAAGAGACCGACAAAGTTCAGACACTTGATGCACTGACTCATCAATCTGACCTGCCTCAATTGCGGTTATTAGCTTTGTTTTCAGCATCCGATCAAGCGATTCAACACCTGATAAGTTCAATCGAACCAATTTGGAAAAAACACGATCGAATGTGGGAATCAAATCATCGATCAATTCTCGATAGACGGTATTTGGATGCAATCGACATATCGCGTCCAATACACTGACTGGATTAATGCAACCGAATTTACTTTCAGATGCCCGCATCGCTTCTTCGAGTGAACTCGAGTGTTTAGGGGACCACACGGGCACCAATTCTGATACGACGTGAGCTAATAACACCGGGAGGGCTGAGGTGAGGTCTTGCACCCGACTCGGACTCAAGCTTGTGACAATCGCCCCGCGTCTCGGAATGACATCGATTAAACGACGCCGCTCAAGGACTCGAAAAGACTCTCGAACAGAACCACGAGAGACGTCCAACTGATTGACGACCCGCGTTTCTTGAATACGATCACCGGAACGCAAAATTCCTGCGACGATTTGATGTTCAATATGTAATGCAATGTGCTCAACCAAACCGGGACCCGGTTTAAAGGGCACATAGCTTAATCCGTCTGCCATGACTTTTAACTCGCGACTGATCCATCAGTACGCCGACAAGTATGAACCGCTTTAAATAAAACGCAATACAACCATAGCGATCAAGGCTTCAGTTGCAGTTCAGCTTTATTTTCCTGCTCCAATGTTAAAACCACAGGGCCACCCATCCAGTCTCCCTGGCTTCCGGTTGCATCTCCAACCGTGAGTCGCGCTGCGACTTCAACAGTCAACCCAGGATGAAGTTGTCCGCCCATAAGCGCATCACGATTCGACAGCCGGACAGTAACTGGCAATTCGCTCACAGAGAGTCGTCTCGCAACTAACGGTCGAGGTGAGCCATTCACCTCGCGAGCAAATAGGAAAACCGTGGCATCTTTAAGACTTTCAGGGACTGCCTGACTTAATGACACAGAGAGTTCGATAACGGCCTCACCGAGCTCTGCTTTTTGAGCTGACTTCTGGTTTGCACGTTCTGTTGCACGCGCAATACCCATTTCAATTGCTTTCGCCTGTTCAGATCCCGGGGGTAATTGTCCGAGCATGCGGGTCCAGAACTGAACGGCTTGCGGATAGTCTGCTGCTTCAAATGCAATGATCCCAAGTGATCCAAGTGCAGTCACCTGGTTTGGATCGAGCTCGAGTGCCAACTGAAAAAGATTCACAATCTCTTGATCAGCAACACGATTTCTCGCCAAAAACTCATCTTGG
>CAJXTO010000006.1 GCA_913061245.1 uncultured Oceanospirillales bacterium | reverse complement strand
AAGCGAAACCATTGATTGTCGCCTATACTCTCGTCTCAGACAAAGCCACGACATCACATGCTGACAATTCAACCACCACTGATTGACCAATTGCCAAAAGCGGGAAGTTCGCTTCAAACGCTTTCAAATCTGCCTAAAAGTGCGATACCGCTTGCGATTGCTGAGATCGCAACGCGCTCAAGTTCGCTCGTATTGGTATTGGTTGAAAAATCACAAGATGCTCAACAGTTAGCAAATGCTCTCCATTTCTATTTGGGGCAAGACCATCACTTGGATGCTGAAGGTGAGGCTGACGGATCCGCGGATCTGCCCATTGTGCATTTACCGGACTGGGAAACACTGCCCTATGACAGTTTCTCGCCGCATGAAGACATCACATCTGAGCGATTGAAAGCGTTAAGCAAACTTGGTGATTTGCACCGAGGTCTTCTGATATTGCCTATCCAAACATTGGCGCACCGACTACCACCTCGAGAGCACCTCGATGGCCAACGATTCATTTTAAAAACCGGTGACCAATTTGATTTGCATACCGAGCGCAGACGGCTCGAAGCCGCCGGATACCATGCCGTAGATACTGTGAGAGAACATGGCGAATTTGCAGTGCGCGGTGCGATTCTTGATGTATTTCCAATGGGTTCTGACCAACCGCTGCGCGTAGAGCTCTTCGATACAGAGATCGACAGCCTCAGAGCATTCGACCCAGACACCCAGCGCACGATCACCAAAGTTGAGTCTGTCACCCTCTTACCGGCCCGAGAAATCCCACTGACCGAAACAGGAATCGCTACATTCAGGCAAAACTGGCACGAGACATTTGATGGTAATCCGAGAGACTGTTCGATCTATCAAGATGTTTCATCTGGTCTTGCCCCTCCCGGCATCGAGTACTATGCCCCACTGTTTTTTAATCAGATGGCAACCTTATTCAATTATTTGCCGAACGATACACAGACCATCCGTGTCGGTGCATTACATCAAGCACTCGAGCAGTTCTGGAACGACGTCACAACGCGATTTGAGAGCCTACGGCATGACCGCAGAAAGCCAATTCTGTCTCCAGAAAAACTCTTTGTTCGAACAGAAGAACTATTTGCCGACTTAAAGCCCTTTGGTTCACTAGAAATCAAAGAGCCGGATGCGACCCATCCTCGTATTCAACCACTACCTGATGTCACATTTGATGCCAAGAGTGATCAACCCGCTTCAAAAATCAAAGCCTTGATTGAAAGTGGCAAAGCAGTTTGCTTTGTTGCTGAATCAGCCGGCAGACGTGAAGCATTACTCGAGCTTTTGGCAAAGCATGGTGTGCGTCCAGAACCCATTGAACGATTCAGTGAATTCAAGCCCGCTGAACACAAAGCAGTCATCACGCTCGGTCTACTCGACCAGGGAATTGTGGTGGACCAATTCGCGATCGTTCCTGAGAGCCAATTATTTGGTCGTCGCGTCCCTCAGAGACGCAGACGCAAGCAGCATGAGATCGCAACAGATCTCATTGTTCGCGATTTATCAGAAATTGAAGTCGGTGACCCGATTGTTCACATCGATCATGGAGTCGGTCACTACAAAGGACTCGAAACAATCGATTTGGGTGACGACATCAATGAATTCGTCACTGTTGAGTACCAGGGTGGAGCAAAACTCTACATTCCCGTTACAAATCTTGGAGTCCTCAGTCGGTATGCAGGTGGAGATCCCGATTCAGTCTCTGCTCACAAGCTCGGGACCGACCGCTGGAGTAAAGCGAAGCAAAAAGCTGCAGAGGAAATTCGTGATAAAGCTGCAGAGCTTCTCGATATCTATGCCAGACGTGCAGCCAAAGAGGGTTATGCGCACCAAATCGACGAATCGCAATATGATCGGTTTGCCGATGGGTTCCCATTTGAACTCACGCCAGATCAAGAAACGTCGATCGATGCGGTTCTTACTGATTTAAAAGCGCCACGCCCGATGGATCGATTAGTCTGCGGTGATGTCGGCTTTGGTAAAACAGAAGTCGCGATGCGCGCTGCATTCGCATCTGTGAGTAGCGGCAAGCAAGTGTGCGTCTTGGTCCCAACGACACTGCTCGCGCAACAGCATTTCGAATCGTTCCGCGATCGATTCGCAGATTGGCCTGTCACGGTTGAAGTACTCAGCCGGTTTAAATCAGCGAAAGAAACCAAATTAGTTATTGATCGAGCGAACAACGGCCAAGTCGATATCGTCGTAGGCACCCATAAACTGTTATCAAGCGACCTTAAACTACCGAAACTTGGACTCTTAATTATTGATGAAGAGCACCGGTTCGGCGTAGCGCAAAAAGAACGCCTGAAAAAATATCGCTCAGATGTGGACGTACTCACTCTGACGGCAACTCCAATTCCACGAACCCTCAACCTCTCGATGGCAGGAATTCGTGATTTATCCGTCATTGCAACACCACCCGCTCGACGCTTATCAGTCAAAACCTTCATCAAACAAAAAGATGATGCACTTGTGAAAGAAGCCATCCTGCGTGAACTGTTACGGGGTGGACAGGTCTACTACCTGCATAACGAAGTGAAAAGCATCGAACGTTCTGCTGATGACGTACGACAGCTCGTACCAGAAGCTCGTGTCATCGTCGCTCATGGCCAAATGCGTGAACGTGAGCTCGAAGATGTGATGACCGATTTCTATCATAAGAAATATAACGTCTTGGTCTGCTCAACAATCATCGAAACCGGAATCGATATTCCATCAGCGAACACGATTTTGATCGAACGCGCAGACCAGTTCGGACTAGCACAATTGCATCAGCTTAGAGGACGAGTTGGACGGTCTCATCACCAGGCATATGCCTATCTACTCACACCAGACCCACGTTCCATCACAGCCGATGCAGTGAAACGCCTGGAAGCAATTGAAGCTGCGAGCGATCTGGGTGCTGGATTCCAGTTGGCAACGCATGATCTTGAGATTCGGGGAGCGGGCGAACTGTTGGGTGAGGATCAATCAGGTAACATGCAAACCATTGGTTTCTCTCTTTATATGGAAATGCTTGATGAGGCTGTAACAGCCATCCGCGAGGGACGGACACCTGATTTTGATCAAACCGAATCAGCACACGCAGAAGTTGATTTAAAAATTCCTGCGTTGATTCCAAACGATTATCTCAATGATGTGCCATTGCGACTCGAGCTCTACAAACGCATTAGCTCGGCCTCATCAGACGAACTGTTATCCGAAATTGAAATCGAAATGATTGACCGCTTTGGTCTACTGCCACCGCAAGTCAAAAATCTATTTCAACAAGCAAAAGTTCGCCTCTTGGCGGAGTCTCTGGGAATCAAACAGATCACACTCGGACCACAATCTGGCCGCATTGAATTTAGAGAAAAGACGAAAGTCGATCCAATGGTGCTCATCAGTCTGGTACAGTCCAAATCTCATGAATATAAACTCGATGGTGCAACGGCGTTGAAAATCGTTCGAGAAACAGTTGGAGCTGAAGCCCGATTAGAGTTTATCCATGAAGTACTCGATGCATTAAAAAGGCCTGCAACCCCATGACAAACCGGATCATCAGTTTCCTTATCACCCTTCTGATGACAACTGTTACCCATGCTGAAGTAAGGCCCTATGCCCTTGAGGTCTTGGTGTTTTCACGTCCTGAGCCGGTGCAATCGATTACCGAAGTCTTCCCAGCAACGGAACCTCAAGCGCCCGAGAGTTTTGATTTACTGTTTGCTCTAAATTCTGGCTATAAAAACTTAACGCCACTACCTGATTCAAGCCGAGTGTTGAGTAATTCTGCGCTTCGCATCCAGACACAGTTGAATGGCCAAATTTTGTTCCACAAACGCTGGATTCATCCGCTCACCGAAAATCAACAGGCCAATCCTTGGTTTCAAATCTCCGGCATAGCCGATAACGGGTTTAGCCTCAATGGCTATTTGCGCTGGTCGATCGATCGATTCATTGAGGTCAACGCAGACTTAAGGGTCACCCGAGCGGGCGTACGACAAGCTCCTGATGGAACTCCTTTGGATGAGGTCTACGTACTAAGAGAATTTAGAAAAATGTCCTCAAAGGACATTCACTACCTCGATCATCCCGCGTTCGGGGTCATTATTGCTGCTGAACCGATTGTGCTTGCAGAGCCTCAGGCTCAACCTGCAGATGTAGCGTCTGAGTCGGAAACGCAACCTCTGCCCCAAGCTCAGTGATTAAGTCGTAGGCTTTCAGCAACACATCTTCTTTAACCGAGTGATATTCAGTCCATACCGTGGTCTTGGTAAAGCAGTAAATAAAGAAGTCTAAAGAGCTTGGTCCGAACTGGTTAAAATTCACCATCAACGTTTGTGAAGCATCGATATCAGGATGTTGCTCAAGCATGGTCTTGACCCGTTCGACAATCGGCCGGATCTGATTCGCATCGTCGTAGCGCACACCGATGGTTTCATAAATCCTGCGATGTGACATCCGGGATGGATTTTCGACTGCAATCGATAAAAATGTCGCATTTGGCACGTACAATGGTCGCTTATCGAACGTTCGAATCGTTGTGAGTCGCCAACCTAAAGACTCAACAGTTCCTTCGATGTCTCGATCAGGCGAACGAATCCAGTCTCCAACGCCGAATGGTCGGTCTAAGAAAATCATCAAACCGCCAAAGAAATTCGACAACAAATCCTTTGCTGCAAAGCCAACGGCGATCCCGCCAAGACCACCAAAAGCGAGCACACCAGATACCGAGAAACCAAGGGTTTGAAGAATAATCAAACCACTGGTAATCATCACGGTGATTCGAATCAGACGCCCAATCGCCTCAACCGTGGTGAGATCCAAATCATCACTCTGCGGATCATGCATCATGCGACGCTGGACGCGATCAATGAATCGGATTAAAGCCCATGTCAGTGTCGCGATCACCAACGCAGAACGGAGAGGGCTAAAAATCGCCTCGATATCCAATCCGACAGATGCGCGTTCGAGCGCAAATGTCAGGCCGACGACCCAAACCAGTGTCCGAGCAGGACCTTGAAGCGCTGCAAAGAAGGTATCGTCCCATTTTGATTCGGTTTTCTCAGCACGGGTTTTCAATGTACGGACAAAACGGCGTACAAAATACGAGCCGAAGACCGTCAGTAAAACGATCACGAAAAGCTCTACACCTCGAAGTACTGCAACTGGAGAAACACCAATACCTGTTAGTGGGCCTTCAAGGAGCGACAGAATGGATTCAATGAATAACTCGAGCATGTCAGGATTCCACGATTGAAACTAAAGTGCCTGGTGCGACTTGGTCCGCCAGTTCACAGATATCTTGAAGACGCATGCGCACACATCCATGCGATAGAGGGATACCCATCGGCTCTGATGGTGGCGTGCCGTGAATATAAATATAACGCCGCTGACTATCGACCTGTCCACCGCGATTTAATCCGCTGTCATTACCGCAAAGCCACAAGATTCTGCCCAAAATCCAATCACGATTAGGGTATGCATCGTGCAATTGTTCTGTCCAAAGCTCGCCCGTGGGGCGTCGACCGACGAAAACAGCGTTTTCGGGTTCGCCACGGCCAACGATTGCACGTATTCGGTGGCTGCCGCGCGGTGTGCAACCAGAGCCCTCTTGCTCACCGGGTCCATTTAAAGCGGTTGAGCAGGGATAAACAACAACATCATCGGTCGTAAAAACTCGACAATTTTGCGTTTTAAGATTGATCTCGATTGATTCGATTGCCATAGTCCAAGTTTAGCACTTGGTAATAACAAAACTGGATGAAAAACCAATGAAAGTGATGACTATCTCGGGCTTCGGTGGCCCTGAAGTATTTTCTCTCCACGAAATGCCTGAGCCCACAGCAGGCGAAGGGCAAGTCGTTATTGATGTCAAAGCATCAAGCGTCAACCCGATCGATTTAAAAATTCGTGCAGGCATGGTTCCTCCAGCCACTCCTCCATTCCCTGCTGTGTTGCATGGTGACGTTGCCGGGATCGTGACTGAAGTTGGACCTGGTGTTGATCACCTCCAAGTGGGTGATGAGGTTTGGGGCTGTGCAGGCGGATTTAATGGACTGCCTTCAGGGGCATTAGCTGAAAAAATGCTGACTGATGCACAATTAATCACTAAAAAACCAAAAAATCTCTCATTTGTGGAAGCTGCAGCACTACCACTTGTATCGTTGACAGCATGGTTTGCGTTGGCTGACCGCGCTCAAGTGAAAGCGGGTGACAAAGTTCTTGTCCATGCAGGTGGCGGCGGTGTGGGCCACGTTGGCATCCAAATCGCTAAACATTTGGGTGGTACTGTGCATACAACAGTCAGTAATGAAGAAAAAGCAGGTTACGCTCGCGAACTCGGCGCATCTGAAACCATTTTGTACAAAGGCTTATCTGTTGAGGATTATGTGAATCAGCACGCCGATGGCAAAGGGTACGACATCGTGTTCGACACAGTTGGCGGCGATAACCTCGATGCGAGTTTCCAAGCTGCGCGCTTTGGAGGCACTGTAGTTAACATCGCAGCCCGCTCAACACATGATTTGAGCCCGATGCATGCGAGAAGTCTGACACTGCACGTCGTTTTCTTAGTTGGCCAAGTTGCAAACCCAATGAACCGTCACAGCATCCGACCACGCCTTGAAAAGCTCTGCGAAATGGCTGAAAACGGAGAATTGCGTCCGTTGATTGATCAGCAGCAGTTTGAATTTGAAGACGTTGCCGATGCGCATGCCTACTTAGAATCAGGCGAAGCGATCGGCAAAGTTGTGCTTATCCGGTAACTTCGTCGACTAATTCAATCCAGTGTTTGACCGGAGTATTCGCTCCGGTCGACAAATGGAGCTGACATCCAACGTTTGCAGTCGCGATCGTTGGAGCCCCAGTCGCCTCAAGAGCCTTCACTTTATTTTTCAAAAGCCGCTTGCTGAGGTCCGGTTGAAGGATCGAATAAGTCCCCGCAGAGCCACAGCATAAGTGGGAATCAGCAACTGGTTTTAAATCAAATCCAAGCTCTCTCAAAATGCCCTCAGTTAGGCCATTGAGTTTCTGCCCATGTTGCAGCGTACATGGCGAGTGAAATGCCAGAGTCTTTGCTCCTCGGACTTTCAGTCCTCCCAAATCCTCGTTAACCAACACTTCAGAAATATCTTTGGCCATCTCAGAGACTCGTTGAGCTTTTTCAGCATACAGCGGGTCATCGGCAAGTAAGTGACCATATTCTTTCACCATCACACCACACCCTGAGGCGGTAATCACGATCGCTTCAGCACCTTGCTCAATTAGAGGCCACCAGGCATCGATATTTCGTTTCACCGCATCAAAGCTTCGGTCGTGATCACTCAAGTGGTGCGCCACAGCACCACAACAACCCGCTTCTTTCGCTGCAATTAATTGAATACCCAACCGATCGAGTACACGAGCAGCAGCTGCGTTCACATTTGGGGTTGCTGACGGTTGTGCACAAGCTTCAAGCACCAACATTGTCCGTGTATGAGTTGATGTCGGCCAAACACTCGGTGCAACGCGCTGCGGAATCTTGCGGCGTATAGCGCCCGGCATTAGCGGACGGAAGAGCTGCCCCATGCGCATAAGCAAACCAAACAGCTGTCGATTTGGAATTACAACGATGAGTGCTTTCCGAATCAATGTCTGTATCCACGAGCGGCCTACTTCATCTTCAACGATCTTACGGCCGATATCTGCAAGCCGCCCATAATCAACACCTGAGGGACAGGTAGTTTCACACGAACGGCAAGTTAAGCACCGATCAAGGTGTGTTTGCGTTGAAGCAGTTGGGGTTGCGCCCTCGAGGATTTCTTTGATTTGGTAGATTCGACCTCGCGGTCCATCCAATTCATCACCCAGTAATTGGTATGTCGGACATGTCGCTGTACAAAAGCCACAGTGAACACATTTTCTGAGAATCGCTTCAGCTTCGCGGCCATAGTCGGTATTGGCGTAACGCTCAACAATATTGGTCTGCATTAGTGAGCCTCCTCCAATAAACGACCTCGGTTAATCAAACCGTGCGGATCCATTGCTTCTTTGACACGTTGATTCAAGCGCAAAATTCCAGGTTCAAGTGGCTGCATACCGGTTCCAGATTCCCGGTCACGCGCGAAACAAGTTGCATGTCCTCCCAGTCGCGCAGCCAATTCAAAGGGTGAGAGATCATTGGGTGGAGTGGTGATCCACCGCTGTCCGCCAGCCCAGTCAAAACAGAACGCATCCAATGTATTGGTTGGCGTCGTCGGGGCAACGGAGATTCTCCAGAGCCATTCCCCAACAGGATTAAACTCAGGGGCTGTCATATCACGGAGGCTCGACCAAAATTGACCAGCATCGTTTAACGTGTCACCGCCAATCGCGAGTGCAGCCGATTCGACGCCGCTGGCTGCACCTGACAAACGAATATAAAGTGCACCGCCGATCCAAGACGCAGCCGATACGGGATAAGGACGGCGTCCAATCTGGATAAGCATATCGAGCGCTTCCGCTTGGTTGCATTGAAGAACTTGCGTCTGCTCCTTCTCTGGAATCGGTAAGACCTTGACCGAAATCTCAGTCAAAATACCCAAAGTCCCAAAGGCTCCAACAGACAAACGAGACAAATCATAGCCGGCAACGTTCTTCATCACTTCGCCACCGAACTTAAGATGTTGGCCAAGACCGTTGATTAAGCGAACACCGAGCACGCAATCGCGCGCACTACCCAGATGCATACGGCGTGGTCCAGAGAGCCCCGATGCCATCACGCCACCGAGCGTGGATTGATCACCGAAGCGAGGCGGTTCGAACGGCAACATTTGGCGCGCCTCACTCAAACACGACTCGATCTCTTGAAGCGTCGTCCCACTTTTGGCAGTTAACACAAGCTCAGTCGGCTCGTAATTAATGATGCCAGTGTGCTCCCGCATGGATACAGGTTCATCTTTCAAACGGCCAGCTAAAAATGCCTTGGTGTTGCCGCCGATCACAGATACTGGCTCTTTCGCCGCAAGGCGATTACATAAGGTTTCGACTAAGGACATTAAAAGCGTTCCAATTCAGGATGAGGCATCTGCCCATGGTGAATATGCATTTTTCCGAATTCTGCACAGCGGTTTAGTGTCGGCACTGCCTTTCCTGGGTTCAGAATCCCTGTTGGATCAAAGGCTGCCTTCACAGTATGGAATTGAGTCAATTCATCTGAGGAGAACTGAACACACATTTCATTAATTTTTTCGATACCAACACCATGCTCCCCAGTGATGGTTCCACCCACTTCAACCGACAGCTCAAGAATCTCTGCACCGAAGTCTTCAGCGCGTTTCACTTCATCAGGGTCATTTGCATCAAACAGAATCAACGGATGCAAGTTACCATCACCGGCATGAAACACGTTCGCACAGCGGAGCCCGTATCGTTCTGACATCTCACGCATCCGTCTCAATACAAGTGACAGGTGTTTACGCGGAATCGTGCCATCCATGCAATAGTAGTCAGGAGAGATTCGACCGACGGCCGGGAACGCACTTTTACGCCCTTTCCAGAAAAGCAGTCGCTCTTCTTCATTGGTGGCGACGCGCAACATCGTTGCCCCAGACTCCTTCAGAATTGCCTCGACTCGAGCAAGTTCATCCGCAACTTCTTCTTTGGTCCCGTCAACTTCACACAAAAGAAGCGCTTCGGCATCAAGTGGATAACCTGCCTTGACAAAATCTTCGACAGCAGCGACCGCTGGACCATCCATCATTTCGAGACCAGCAGGAATAATTCCAGCTGCAATGATGTTTCCGACAGAATCTCCCGCTTTTGTCACATCATCAAATGCAGCCATCACAACTCGCATTTCTTCAGGCTTCGGTAGCAACCTGACCGTAACCTCCAAAACAACGGCTAGGAGACCTTCACTGCCGATGGTCAGAGCTAAGAGGTCATAACCTGCAGAATCCAACGCATCAGATCCGACGGTCACGATCGAACCATCGTCTAAAGCAACCGTGACCGACAAGACGTTATGCACTGTTAGCCCATATTTCAGGCAATGAACTCCGCCTGAATTCTCAGCAATATTCCCGCCAATTGAGCATGCGATTTGTGACGATGGGTCAGGGGCATAATATAAGTCCAGGTGACTGACCGCTTCTGAGATCGCTAAGTTCCGGACACCAGGCTCGACACGCGCAATCCGCGCATCCTCATCTATCTCAAGGATCCGGCTGAATTTAGCCATGACAAGCAGTACTCCATCAGCATGTGGTAACGCACCACCTGATAATCCGGTACCAGCACCCCTCGCCACCACGGGCACCCCAAGTGCCTTACAGGTCTTGAGTACATGACAGACCTCATCTCGCGTCTCGGGGAGCACAACGACTTTTGGCTTCGCTTTGAACATCGTTAAGCCATCGCACTCGTAGGGTGCTGTATCTTGCTCGCGGAATAAAACTCGATCAGATTGAACACCGGCCGCCAGTGCAGCGACTAATTGTCCAGTTTCCATGGAATCACCTTTTGCGGTTCAACAGTTTTATTTGATTAATTATGACGAAAGGATATCACAGGCAAGAGCCGACGATTCGACTAAGTGGTCATACCAATAAACAGTAGTCGGGCACTCGATACGACCAAACCAAAGTAACATACGCGATAAAACCAAAATGCCGAAATCCTTTTATTTAGGAACATCCCAAGTCTTACAGCAAAGGGCCCAATAGGTGCAAGAATAAGCGCAGTCCACAACACCTCACTGGTAAACTGGTCTAACCAGTAGTAAGGAAATACTTTAACGACATTGACGAAGGTAAAGAATACAACCGTGGTCGCCGCATAGATCTTTGGATCAAGCCTCTGAGGTAACAGTGCAACCTGGAGTGGCGGCCCGCCTGCATGCACACTAAAACTTGTGAATCCGGCAATCGTACTCCAAAAACGAGTATGCCAAGGTCCAGGCACAGGCTGATCGCTCGACTGCACCAATCCTAAATGCTTCACCCACCATTGAATTCCAAAGCCTAACCCAATGAGACCAATCATTATTCGGAGTGCGTTTTCTGATAGCACATGAAAGCTCAGCGCACCAAAACAAACACCCAGCCCTGCTGCTGGTAATAATCGCTTGAGTTGCACCCAGCACCATTGCCCACGCCAACCATAGAGGCCCGTGAGGTCCATAATGATTAAACATGGGAGCATGATCGCTGCAGCTTGGTTCACCGGGATAGCTGCAGCAAGAAACGGCACACCAACAACTCCAAGGCCGCCGCCAAAACCGCCTTTGGAGACACCGACAATAACTAACCCAATCAGCGCGAGACCCCAGAACAAGGGGTCCGCAATTAAGGTCGTTCCCATCAAGCAAGAATTACTTTAGGACACTTACTCTTCGGGTGGTGCCTCGGCAATGTCTGCTGGAGCGTCTTCAGCGGGAACTGGAGACACAAGCAACCGATCTCGAAGCATCTTTTCGATTTCATCGGCCATTGCGCGATTATCTTCAAGGAATTGAGCGGCATTCGCCTTCCCTTGCCCGATGCGCTGACCATCATAGGAATACCACGCACCAGACTTCTCAACCAGGCCTTCCTGAACGCCAAGATCAAGAACTTCTCCCATGTGGTAGATGCCCTGACCGTACATCACTTGGAATTCTGCTTGGCGGAAAGGTGGCGATACTTTGTTTTTGACAACCTTGACGCGCGTTTCATTACCGACCACTTCGTCGCCCTGCTTCACGCTACCGATTCGACGGATATCCAAACGTACCGAGCTGTAGAACTTCAGTGCGTTACCACCAGTTGTTGTCTCAGGATTACCGAACATGACGCCAATCTTCATTCGAATCTGGTTAATAAAGATAACGAGGCAGTTCGAGCGCTTGATATTACCCGTGATCTTACGAAGCGCCTGACTCATCAGTCGCGCCTGCAGACCAACGTGTGTATCACCCATATCACCTTCAATTTCAGCACGCGGCGTCAAAGCTGCTACCGAGTCAACGACCAAGATATCAACACTACCTGAGCGAACGAGCATGTCAGCGATTTCCAACGCCTGCTCTCCAGTATCTGGCTGAGAAACGAGAAGATCATCAACGTTGACGCCTAACTTACCGGCATATACTGGATCCAGCGCGTGCTCGGCATCGATAAATGCTGCCGTACCACCTGCTTTCTGACATTCGGCAATGGTTTGCAAAGTCAGCGTTGTTTTACCTGAGGACTCTGGACCATAGATCTCAACAATTCGACCTTTTGGAAGACCGCCGATTCCGAGCGCAATATCGAGACCTAATGAACCAGTGGAAATCGCTGGGATCGCCTCACGTGGCGCATCTCCCATACGCATCACTGCGCCTTTACCAAACTGGCGTTCGATCTGACTTAAGGCTGCATCAAGCGCTTTACGACGATTGTCATCCATTGAAATACCCTTCTCGTGTATGTGGAATATGTGTCTAGAGTAACGATGTTCGAGCGCGCTGTCAGCAGAAAATACTGAAAATAATGTCAGTATTTTATGACAGGCGGAAAAGAAGCTGTTTTAACCAAGGAACGGTGATTTTTCTCTGATCACGCAGGCTCTCTTGATCCATTGCAGCAAGTAAATCCATTAACTTTGCCGGATTTCTGGGAAGCCTTGGGTTTAGAAAGCGAATCACATCGGGGGCTAACTCAATTCCTAGTCGCTCAAGTTGGCACCGAAAAAGACGTCCGATATCGTCATCATCCAAACCATCGAGCGGCAGTACCATCGCTGCATGCGCGCGGCTCAACAAATCAGGTAGCCCGATGCACCCATCAGCGCGAGGCGATGTTTCAGAAATAAGTACCAGCCCATTCTCTTTACGCTTCCACCAGGAAAACAGCGCAGACTCAGAATGGGCATCATGCAACCATCGATCGACGCGATCGAGAACCACTCCGGTTCCAACATCCAGATATTCAAATAATTCAGGTACGAGCTCAGGACTGATATCACTACAGTCGTAATACCCAAACTGAAAACGTTCAGCGATTAACAATCCAAGATGCGTTTTCCCAACGCCTGGTGCTCCGTATAACCACAGCTCTGCCGAGTGCCCAACCAGACAATCTCTCACATGAGACATGATCATTCGGTGCTGTTGAGTCTCGATCCAGCATTCCAGCGAGTATCCCGCCGGCTTCTCCAAATTGAGAATTTCTTGGATCGGTTGTTTTTGCGGCGTCACTTCAGCGAATACATCAACGGAGAAATAAACTGAATCGATTCGAACGATGACACGACATCATCAGTCGCCCCCAGCGAAAGTTGTGTATTTAAAACAATGGATGCATCGGTTGCTCGAATCTCTGTGGCTTCGATCGCCACACCATCAGATGCCTCAAGATGATCGATCAGATCCATCAAACGAATCACATCGGCGTACTCAACTTTGACAGTCCATTGACCTGCAACAACATCATCACGCGGCCGAAATGACGTTAGCGAATCGCGAGCGTCAACAGTGGCCACCTGGACAGGCTCTAGAGTTTCAGAGATCGATCGTGCGTACTGCATCACAACTTCAATCAAGGCATACGCTCTTGCATCCGCATCGATCCCAGATATCTCCCCTGAGCGATATTCACCATTGGATTCGAATAACCAATATTTCAGCGATTGCCGCTCAGGCCGATCGCCGATGACAAGAATATGCGGGATGCCATAACGTGCTGATGCATTGGTCACAGCGCCTGCGAACTCACCCCATATCTCAGCGGGAGATAACGCCAATGTATCTTCCAGATCCATCAAAGGACGCTGCATTGGCACACCAAAACGCTCACTCGAAGCCAGCAGTCGATCAATAATCAAATTTGATTCTTGACCAATCATCAAGCGCTCAAGACCACGTTCCTCTGTCGCCCAAATCAGAAGTTCAGGTCGCTCAGTTTCCCAAAGCTCAATGCCTGCTGTATCCAATCGTGCTTTCAAGCCATCGACATCAATGTCCACGATAAAGGTGTCGCCATCGTAACCATAAGAGTTTACTAATGCCTCAGACAGGCTAAACAGATCAGGTGCCTCACTAATCATTTGAGCTTCCGGAATACCAGTCAGCTTTTCAGCGGCGCCTTTGATCGTGTTCGCTATCGCCTCTTCCACATTAAAAAGCGAGGGCTCTTCAACCTCAATGCGATACTCGAGCGCATGGGCCGCTGAGGATAGTAAACACGCGATAATGAAAAAAAATCGTGTTGTCATGAAATCTCACATTGGTTCAGTTAAGTCGGCAAATGATACACTTCCGCAACCATTCACGCAGGAAGCTATGAAGTCAATGAGCCAAGATCATCAGAAAGGTCTCTCATATCGAGACGCTGGTGTCGATATTGATGCTGGAAACGCTCTCATCGAACGCATCAAACCGCACGCAAAAAGAACTGCCCGCAAAGAATCTCTAGGTGCCCTGGGCGGTTTTGGAGCTCTATTTAAAATTCCACAGGGGTACCAAAGTCCAGTACTCGTCTCTGGAACAGACGGAGTCGGGACTAAATTAAAGCTGGCCATCGATTACCATCGCCACAGTCAAATTGGTGAAGACCTTGTAGCCATGTGCGTTAATGACCTCATTGTGGCAAATGCAGAGCCCCTATTTTTCTTGGACTACTACGCAACGGGACAGCTTGATGTTGATGTTGCCGAATCCGTGATCGCGTCCATTGCAAATGGTTGCGAATTATCCGGTTGCGCCCTCGCTGGTGGTGAAACAGCTGAAATGCCAGGCATGTATCACGACGGAGATTATGATCTTGCAGGTTTTTGCGTTGGTGTTGCCGAAGAATCAAAGATTCTCGATGGGAGCGGGGTCAAAGCGGGCAATGCCATCATTGGATTGCCTTCTTCCGGACCACACAGCAATGGCTATTCGCTCATTCGAAAAATCATCGCGCATGCGGACATCAATCCTGAAACTGAACAGCTCACCCCAGATTCGACGGTGCTCGATGCAGTCATGCAGCCGACCCGAATTTATGTCAAATCTGTTCTCAAGGCGATGGCAACGGGCCAAATCACAGGGGCTGTACATGTAACAGGTGGTGGTTTCCAAGAGAATCTCCCCCGTTCATTTGGCAGTGATTTGGCTGCACACATCGATCTCGATACATGGGTTCGTCCAGAAATCTTCAAATGGCTTGAAGCGCAAGGTGACGTCGGCGCCGAAGAAATGCTGAGAACCTTCAACTGCGGCATTGGTTTCATCATGTTCTGTGCACCAGAACATGTCGCAGAGGTCACTGAAGTTCTTAAATCAACCGGTGAACATCCCATTGTGATTGGTGAACTCATAGAGCGTAAAACGGACGCAGTGGTTTTCTCAGGAGCATTCGCTTGATGCGAGTGGTTTGCTTGATTTCAGGGGGCGGAAGTAATTTACAAGCCCTCATTGATTGGCAAACCAACGGATTATTGGGTGATGCAGAGATCGTTGGTGTCGTGTCCAACAACGCTGATGCGTTCGGGCTCGAGCGAGCAAAGAAAGCGAATATTTCCGTCTCGTGTGTATCGCATCACGACCACCCGGATCGACTGCAGTTTGATCAAGCGCTCATCCAAGTGATTGATCGCTATCAACCAGATCTCGTTGTACTCGCAGGATTTATGCGAATTTTGACATCAGAATTTGTGCGCCATTACGCAGACCGACTGGTTAACGTTCACCCATCACTGCTACCCAAATATAAAGGTCTGCATACACATCGACGCGCCCTCGAGGCCGGCGATACCACTGCCGGAGCAACTGTTCACTGGGTCACTGAAGAGCTCGACTCCGGCGGTATCATTCGACAGATTGAAGTACCAATCCATGCTAACGATTCAGAGGATTCTCTAAAGCAAAGGGTGCTTGAAGCCGAACACACGTTGTATCCATCCGTTATTCGCGACCTATCTTTGGGAGTCATTACATGTTGAGACTATTTGCGCTACTCGCTGTGTTCGTCACCCTACCCGCCTTCTCACAGGGCTATGAAGCCAAATACGACATGATCTGGAGCGTTGGGATCAAGCTCGAGGCCGAAGCCATCGAAACGTTGAAGCAAAACGGTGATCGTTTTGAAATGGTTCTCGATGCAAATGCGAGTATTGGCTCTGCTAACGAAACCACCAATCTACTATTCAGCGATGAAAACGGTTGGAAACCTCTCGATTACAATTACACACAGAGCATCCTTGGACGCACGACTGGCCGTAATTTCCGATTTAACTGGAACAAAAAATCGTTAGCTTGGCTCCATGAACCTGAACGCGCAGAGATCACGATTCCCGATGATACAGTTGACCCCTTAGGATTCCGGCTACAATTGGCGCACCTTTTACGTAAAGGCGAGCCTTTACCCAAAACGATCACTATGCTTGATGGGAATGACATCAAAGCGCGATCGGTGGTCCCTGGTGAGGTTGAAACGCTGGATATACCCTATGGCCAGATTGAAGCACAAAAATTCACGCTGACAGATGACAATCCCGATCCGAAGCGTAAATTTGAATTTTGGCTTGCACCTTCACTTGATTATCAACTTGTGAAACTTGAAAAACGAGACAAAAAACGGCTTTTTGCATTGACGCTCAAAGCTTTTCAGAAAGCAGGGACGCCCTAACCACCGAGGGCATATATGCAAACAGGGCTTCACCTGTCGATTCATGCGTTTAACCCAGAAGAATGGGACGCGTTAAATCCATCTCGTTACCCTGGTCTATTGCACGGCTTTCTATCAGCTCTCGAAGACTCGAAAAGCGTCGGCGAAGGCACAGGTTGGCGCCCACTCTATGCTTCGATCAGCGACTCCAATCAACTGATTGGCGCAATCGTCTGCTATCTAAAATCGGATTCGTATGGTGAATATGTATTTGATTGGGCTTGGGCAGATGCGTATCACCGCCATGGGCTTAACTATTACCCCAAATGTGTCACGTCGGTTCCATTTACCCCAGCAACGGGGCCTCGGGTACTCATCAAAGATGGGTATGATAAAGCGCGAATCACTCAACAGCTCATTGAAACGTTACGCGATGAACTTGGTGATCGCGTCTCGAGCTGGCACATCCTGTTTCCAGACGAAGAGAGTACACAATACATAAAGCCCACAGGCCCCTGGCTCGAACGCTTTGGTGTCCAGTTTCATTGGTTCAATCAAGGGTTTCAAAGCTTTGATGATCATCTTGCGACCTTTAACTCAAAACGACGAAAAGAAGCGAGACGAGAGCGCAGACGTGTGGCGGAGCAAGGGATTACATTCGAACGACTGAGCGGTCTTGAGATTGACGAGGCCGCACTGGAAACATTATTTCAGTGTTATCAAATGACTTACCGAGTACGTGGGAGTCTTGGGTATTTGACCCGGGAGTTTTTTGAGTATGCAGTTGATCGTATTCCAGATTCCATTCGAGTCGCCTTTGCACTTCATCGAGGACAGCGTATTGCCATGTCATTTTGCTTGCGCGATGACACAACACTCTACGGCCGTTACTGGGGAGCACTGTATGACGTCGACTGCCTCCACTTTGAAACCTGCTTCCATCAGTGGATAGAAGATGCAATTGCCGAAGGCATACAGCGTTTTGATCCGGGTGCACAAGGCGAACATAAGATTGCTCGGGGGTTTCGGCCCATCAAAACGCACAGTCTTCACTGGATCCAGCATGAAGAATTTGAAGATGCCATTCGGCACTTTTTGACTCGAGAGCGCCAACACATCGAGCACTACTTTAGAGCGTGCGATGATTCGACGCCGTTTAAGAGCCTAGAAAACGAATTAGTGCTCAAAAAAAACCCCTCTTAAAGAGGGGTTTTTTATCGAATCGATCTGACTTATTTCGACATCAAATCCGCTGAGCGTTTTTGGTTCGCAACTACTTTCTCGCGATCCGCTTGGATCCGCTCACGGCGAGCTGCAATGTCATCACCAGCATCTAAAATAACTTTCGTACGCGCCTCAACAGCCTCGACCATTGAATGCGCTTGCTGTTCTGCAATGTGCGCTTTCTCGATAAGACTTACCAGTCGTTCCGTGTTTGACTCAACAATTTTTCCGTTGGTCGCAGGACTTGCGGCGTGGAATAACTTATCAAGTTCACCATCGATCCACTCAGCATTTTGAGAAACCATTTCGGCCGCTTGATCGGCGACGGCTTCATTCGCACTGGTGACCAATTCGTTTAACGTGATGAACAGCACGTTGATCTCTGCCATTTGTGCAGCGATCTCACGGAGCTTCTCATTCAGAACAAAGCGATTTTCAAGAAGATCGATACGAAGGCTATTAGTCATCGCATTCTTAAAGTTCTGCTCTGGTTCTGTTTTTGCGTCCAAGGCATCAACCATAAGCATCCGACAACGATAGAGATCTTCGACATTATCAATCGCAATCGCACGGTTACCATTGAATGCCGATGTAAAGTTTCGCATTAAAAGCGCACGATTTTCCTCAACGTCCGCGACGAGCAACATGAGCTCTGCGTACGCTGTGGAAACTTCACATTCGAGTTCAAAGATACGACGCTTGTTCTTTTTGATACTTGCTGCGTTTTGGGTTGAAACTTGTGTCTTTGGTTCAGTCATATCATCACCTGCGATTAATTTGGTTGGTGCTCGATTGCGTTGGCGTCTTCCGCATCAACGTCATCTGGGAGCGTGTGAATAGTTGAGCGACTCAGCTTATTTAAGCGAATCATTCCCATGTTCGGCTTATCCAAATCGCAAAAGTGATAAATAAAATCGAAAATGTTTTCTGCCTGGTCGGCAGCAACGATCACGAAAAATTCTTCAACATCAAAAGAATCGGCAACACCTGCGACCGTTTTCTTTCCGATAGGAGAGCCAGCAACGTTGTAGAAATACACTTCATTAATGCCTTTTGCCTGAAGTTCTGGGATCAACAGGTCTGTCCCACCTTCGTACAAAATGCCCGATATCAACCACGAGTAGTCGATAAATTCGACCCGTGGATCTTGTTTTAAAACTGGAACGTGTGCCATGTCACTAATCCGTATATTTCGCAAGGATAGAAGGCGGAACGTAAGTCGCAGCTTGCATCAGCGGCGTTGCATACATGAAGCCCATGCCTGGCGTATCCATTTTACCGGCGAGGAAAATACGTTCGAAAACACGGTCAACTTCATCGCTTGAAACCATTACGCTCACCACATCACGCTCAGCATCGACAGCCACACCGACTGCTCCAAGGCGCTCTCGAATACCAACACCCATTGCCGAGTGCAATGTTGCTCCCTGAATACCGACTTCGAGTAGTGCGTCAGTGATTACTTCACCGAAACCGTGCTGGACTACCGCCGTAATTAAGGTCGCGTCAGTCAGCGTAGTAAAAGTACGTTTCATGGTGTCAGACTCCTTGTGGAACTTCAGTTCGAGCAAGTTCGCGGGCAGTCCGACGCTCTTCTCGTTTCACTTTAAATTGAACATAAATGCCGAGTGTCAAAACGGCAACGATTGGACAAATTGATGCGGCGGCCAAAATTCCAAAACCTTCAGTTGAACCGAGCGCATTACCGAATCCAAGACCCATTGCCAAAACGAGTGGCACAGTCACAGGGCCTGTTGTTACACCTGCGGAGTCCCACCCAACGTTGACAAATTCTTCTGTCGACAAAAGAGTCAAAATCAAACCGATGGTATATCCAGGGATCAGGATGTACATAATGTGGAAATCATAAATTAGCTTCAAAACGCCAAGCATGATGCCTGTTGCAACACCAAAGGCGACAGCACCCATCAACATCGACTTTTTAAATGCGCCATTGGTTAGGTTTTGAACCGTCATACCGAGAGCATTCAAAGCAGGCTCTGCGAGCGTCGCTCCGAGACCCAATACCCAAGCAAACAAAGCAGCAATGCCAACACCCACAGACACGCTGTAAAGAGGACTTGCATCAACCGCATCGATGGCCGTAAAGGCTGCCGCAATTAAACCACCAGATTGATCGCCCAGCTTAGCAAGGCCATATGTCAAACCGACGTTGAAAATACACATCCCTGCAACAGCCAAGAAAACGCCGTAGTAGGTCATTCCTGCATTTTTCATCTTCTCGCGAAGGACAAGCATCAATACGATCGCAAGGAAAATAACCAATGGGACAATCGCTCGAACACCCAGGATAACCTCGTTCCAAGGAGTGACTTCGAACCACTGAGGCTGAGCCGCTGCCAATGCTGCAGCTGCTTTGATTTCTGCTGCTTTTGCGATGATCACTTCAGGTGGCACGGTGTAGGCGGTGTAAAAGCTCAGCAACAAAACGCCAAGAATCGGGAAAACAGATGCAAGTGTCACAATCCCGAATCCAGAAAGTGAAGAATCGGCACCCTTACCGGCTGCTGAGGCCACACCAATACCCAAGGCCAACACGAGAGGGACAGTCACTGGTCCAGTCGTCACAGCACCACAGTCCCATGCAAGGCCCACGATTTTGGTTAGTTCGGGATCCATGAATGCGATCACACTGAGAATCAGAGTTGGCGTGAGGCTAATGAAAATAAGTGGTTTCAAACTCCAGCCGCGCAAGAAACGAACCGTCCCAAGAACAGCCGCTAGACCAACACCCAAACCGACCAGCAGCACTGTTGCGCCGGAACGGTCGTTCAAGAGCGTGAACAAGTAAGGAGCTTTTTCAGGGTCAACAATCGAGCCCGCGACCTGAAGCGCACCAATGGCTGGCTCAGCAAAGGTCACGCCGATACCCAGCAAGAACGCTATGAATAGAACGCCTGCCAGTGGCAACTTCCGCGGCAGCGTATTCCCGATGACTTCACCAAAAGGCATCAAACCAAGCTTCAAACCTTCCATAAACATCATCAACCCAACCATAACGGCCAAGAGACCGCCGGCGATGATCGATGCATCCATTACAGGAGTTTGTAATACGAGATATTGGAAAAGCCCAAGATAGATTGCCAAGGGCACAACGGCCCGCGCTTGATCCATAAAGCGCGTTGACAAATAAGGCTGAAGAATTTTAACAACTTCACCGCCACCCAATTTCATTTTCGGAACAGGTTGCGGATACTCATTACCATGACGATCGAAAAGTGGTTCAGGCATGAGTTCCTGAAATGGCACGCGTTGGCTATCGACAGACATTGCCTGAATAAAATCGCCAAAGCGCATTGAGTTTCTGCGCGACATAATTGATATACCAATAAAAACGTTTGGATCGTTATACGTTCAAAATTATGACAGATCAATTACAACTATTGTCTACGCCGCAAAAACGCCCCTTGAGAAGACATTCATTCCATTCTTCCTCAAGAGATGAATCAGCAACTAACCCACTCCCTAAACCTAACTGAACCTGACTCCCCCGCTGCTCGACCGTCCGAATAGCAACCGACAATGTCATATCACCTGAGGGCTCAATGAATCCAACGCTTCCGGTGTATAGCTCTCGTTGATCTGATTCCAGACTCTGAATCAATTCAAACGCTTTTGCTTTCGGCGCTCCAACGACGGATCCACAAGGAAAGAGCGCTTCAATTAATTGGCTTGAATCGACTTTTGACTGAAGAGTGGATTCGATCACAGAGGACACTTGATGCACTGACTTCAATGAGCGTGGTTCGAATAACCGAGACACGTTGACTGAATGCTGTTCAGAGACACGGCTCAAGTCATTTCGAATCAGATCCACAATCATCAGGTTTTCTGCCTGCATTTTTGTATCCGATAGCAACCGCTCAAGGATGTACTGATCTTTGCTTTCATCAGAATCTCGGGCCGCAGTCCCTTTCATCGGTTCAGAGCGCAAATGATGACCCCGTTTCTCGACAAATAATTCAGGCGACCTCGACAGAACCTGATGCTCTTTAAAATCAATAAACGCGCCATAATCCGCTGGCTGCGTCTCAAGTAAGGTGCGATACAAATCCCAAGGCGGGATGTCAGATTGCCCATGCAATCGGAAGGTATGATTCACCTGATAGCAAACTCCTGCCTGGATGGCGTCCTGAATTTGCTTAAATGCGTTCTTGTAGTGCTCAAAATCCGGCGTTTCCCAATGCGGAAACTGCGTGGTTGATACGTGATCAACGTCAATTGGTTGAGGTGATTCGTTGTAGATGTAGGCTTTCAGATAGCTCGGCGACGGCTCTTTTTCAACAACATGGTTGGGAAGATCCATCAAATGGAAGGCCGCTTCGTAATTCAAAGTAAAAACGACCCACGCTCCTTCACGCGCTTGATCTGCCAAATAACGAAGCCCGCTCTTTAACTGATCTGAGCGATCAATATGAAATTCTAAGCCTTTCGATAACCAGCCAAATTCGCTATCAAAACGACTCGAAAAACCGCGGTCCAAACAAACTATTGGATGCATTCCACTCCTAAAGGCCGAAGCCCGTTATACTTAGCGCTTTCCAAGTTACTACATATGGATGCGATATGCGGACCTCCCAACTGTTACTCCCAACATTAAAAGAAGATCCGGTTGATACCGTTGTCATCAGTCACAAATTGATGCTCCGTGCGGGCATGATTCGACAACTCGCGTCTGGTCTCTACACCTGGTTACCGCTTGGCCTTCGGGTTCTTAAGAAGGTTGAACGTATTGTACGAGAAGAAATGGATCGAGCGGGAGCGCAAGAAGTCTTAATGTCAGGCGTTCAACCTGCTGAACTTTGGCAAGAGTCTGGGCGCTGGGGTCAATTTGGACCTGAACTGTTGCGCCTTCAAGACCGTCATGAACGCGATTTCTGCTTGGGTCCAACCCACGAAGAAGTTGTCACAGATATCGTGCGCCGGGAGGTCAATTCGTATAAACAGTTACCTCTCAATTTGTATCAAGTGCAAACAAAATTCCGTGATGAGGTGCGTCCACGTTTTGGGGTGATGCGTTCACGGGAATTCATTATGAAAGATGCCTATTCGTTTGATATTAACGAAGACGGCATGCGCCAAAGCTATCAAGCAATGTACGACGCCTACTGCCGTATTTTTGATCGGTTTGGTCTCGACTATCGTGCAGTTCTTGCAGATTCAGGAGCGATCGGAGGCAGTGGATCACAAGAATTCCATGTCCTTGCGGATTCAGGTGAAGATGACATCGTCTTTTCAAATGGGTCTGACTACGCGGCAAACATTGAAAAAGCGGAGTGTATTGCCTCGGGAACTCGCCTAGAACCCCAAGAAGAGATGCGCAAGATCGAGACGCCAACGCAAAAAACCATCGAAGCGTTGGTCACCGACTTCAATCTCGCAGTCGAGAAAACGGTCAAAACACTCATCGTCCGTGCGTCTGATCTCTGTGAATCTGATTTTGTCGCTCTCATCGTTCGTGGCGACCACACGTTGAATGAAGTCAAGGCTGAAAACCATGCCATGGTCGCAAGTCCACTCACGTTCGCTACAGAAAGTGAGATTAAGTCCATCATGGGCGCCGGCCCTGGCTCCCTCGGTCCCGTGAATTGTCCAATTCCGGTCATCGCTGACAGACAAGCGACCATCTGTTCTGATTTTGGAGCGGGTGCTAACGAAGATGGGTGGCATTATTTCGGTATCAATTGGGGGCGTGATTGTGCCGAGCCTGAAACTGCTGATTTACGGAATGCCGTCGAAGGTGATCCTGCACCAGATGGCTCAGGATCCTACTTAATCCGCAGAGGCATTGAGGTGGGGCATGTGTTCCAACTGGGCCAAAAATACTCCGAAGCAATGAACGCGACAGTTCTTGATGAGAACGGTAAGCAGGCGACATTATTCATGGGATGTTACGGAATTGGTGTGACGCGCATTGTCGCTGCGGCTATTGAGCAACGTCATGATGATCGAGGAATCTGTTGGCCTCCTTCGTTAGCACCTTTTGATGTCTGTATCGTTCCAATTGGTGGTAACAAAAATCCATCAGTCGATGAAGAAGCCCTGCGGATCCAGAGTGAACTCCAGGGTCGCGGTCTCGAGGTTCTTCTGGATGATCGAAACATGGGGCCTGGTCCACGGTTTGCTGATATGGATCTCATCGGCATCCCTGTGCGAATCGTCGTTAGTGCAAAGACCCTTGAAGACTCAGAAGTCGAACTCAAACAACGAACAGAGGAAGAGGCGTCTCGAGTACCTCTCGGCGATGTTGTGGATATTGTGATGACACTTGAATGGCTCAAATCTTAATTCTTTTTTATAGTCGAACCGGCCATGTTGCCCAGCTCGCTGAGGCGATTGCCGAAGGTGTTGAGCAGGCAGGCTGTGATGCCAAATTACGCACTGTCCCAGCGCTTTCGCCTTCCTATTCTGAGCCGACTGGTGATGCGCTAGAAAGCGACGATGGTTATCTCTTTGCAACCAAAGATGACTTAAGGGACTGTGATGGTCTGGCTCTTGGCTCACCATCTCGCTTTGGAACCATGGCGGCTCCCCTCAAAGGCTTCCTGGAAACGACATCGGATCTCTGGTTATCTGGCGCGATGATCGATAAACCCGCGTGTGTCTTTGCATCAGCCTCGTCGCTGCATGGCGGACATGAAGCTGTGCTGCAGTCGATGATGACTCCACTTCTGCATCACGGCATGGTCGTGATGGGCTGTCCGTATTCAGATCCTGGCCTTGCGGCCACAGAAGGTGGCGGTACGCCTTATGGCCCGACACATCTTGATGCAGAGACTCTTCGCCCACACGAGAGAGAGATGGCTTTCCGCTTAGGACAACGCCTTGCCAAATGGAGCCAACATGACTGATGTAAATATCTATCGCCAGAGAAAGCAGATGTTTTTCGGATGGTTACGGATTTCTTTGATAGCCCTGATTGCACTTCGTATTTCTGGGCTGTGGCTCCTAACGCCACCAGCTACAGTGATGGGTGCGATCGGCGTGACCCTGATCTTGGTGGCCTTTGTATGGCCTGTTTTAAAGCAACAGATCAAAGCAAGTCTCTGGCTCAGCTTTGTCTCCTGTTTGTTTTTCACCACGGGCGTCTTAAATGCCATGACTGATGGACGAGAGCTGTTTGGGATTGTGGAATCATTATTGGCTGCCACTATTTTCGTGAGTGCAATGATGTTTGCAAGGAACGGCTATCGCGAACTCGAAGCTAGAGCAGAAGCGTCAGAGCAATCGACCACATAAGCAGACCAATCCCAATATCAAGAATGGTCCACGCTTTTGGATTCTCAAAGGTCGGCCTTAGTAAGCGTGCACCATACCCCAGGGAAAGAAACCACACCCAGCTCGCAGAGACGGCGCCGACGGCAAAAGAGAACTGATCTTCCGGACCATATTGCGCCCCCAAACCGCCGATAAAGACGAGGGTATCTAGATAAACATGTGGGTTCAGCAAGGACACACCAATGATGGTCCATAAAGCAGGCCAAAATGATTCAATCACGCGCCCTTCTGCACCCAACGCTTGATTTTTAAAGGCGGAACGAAAACACATTGCACCGAAACCGATCAAAAAGAGCGCACCCCCAATCCGCGTGACTGATTCAAATGGAGGCCACAATTCGATAATGGCACCCATACCATAGACTCCAGCCGACATTAGGACAGTGTCCAAGATAATACAGACAGCGACGGACACACCCACCTGATGCCCTGCAATTCCTTGTCTCAACACATGCGCGTTTTGCGCCCCAATTGCGGCGATTAAACCGAGCGCAATCCCAAACCCAGAAAAAGTAACAAACCAGTTCAAAGCCATCCTTAATGACCAATAATAAAAATTTGGTCACTGATAATACCAGTGGTGTGAAATCGTTTTATATTGCAGTGCACACTAATCATCCGTTGGCCCTGTTCAAGGACGAACTACGGCTAACGGACTATGGAAGTTGATGCACTGCTCGGGGAGTATACACCC